>CAYRHB010000144.1:0-7805 GCA_964424035.1 uncultured Leptolinea sp. | reverse complement strand
GATTGACCGTCGCGCCGTTGTTGGTGACCGTCCCGAAGGCGCCAACCTGGCTGCAGGTCCTTCGCAATTGCGCATTACCTTCAGCCAGAATGTGTTGAGTGACGGCGGACAGCATGCCGCCAATTCGACGCGCAATTTCATGCTGCTTCAGCCCGGCGGCAACAAAATCTTTGATACCACCTCCACCGCGGCTGCGATCTGCGAAACCACCCATACCCCCGGCGGTGACGATATTCTCGTGAACATCAGCAGTGTCTCCTACGACGCGGCCAGCTTCACAGCCACTCTCACCATCGACCCTGCTGCCGCGCCGCTCACCAACAACTCATACCGCCTGTACGTTTGCGGCGATGCCTCCATCTGGAATTTACGGAGTGTCCCGCTGAATAGCGGCGCCAACTCCACCATCAATTTCTCCGTCGGTTCATCGGGCGGTGGTGGAACCGGTGGCGGCAGTGCCGCCTCGATCATCCCGGCCACCGGTTTCGCCCCTGGCAGGGTCACCCGTCTGCCGCGCCAAACCATCGCCTACGCGGACCAGGGCGTGCTCAGGCTCGAGATTCCAGCGCTGGGAGTCGCCATGCCCGTAGTGGGTGTTCCCCGGCAAGGTGACTCTTGGGATGTTTCGTGGCTGGGCGAAGATGCCGGCTGGCTGGAAGGTACCGCTTTCCCGTCCTGGGCGGGCAATTCCGTTATCACCGGGCATGTCTGGAACGCCGATAATACCCCGGGACCTTTCCGTTCCCTCGAAACCCTTCATTGGGGGGATCAGGTCTTTATACAGTACGCGGGACAGCTTTATGTCTATGAGGTCCGCGGCCTGGAACGGGTCGATCCGTCCAATGTGCGCGCCATGTTGCGCCACGAGGAACAACCCTGGCTGACGTTGATCACCTGTAAAGATTTCGATGAAAAAACAAACCGATACAACGAACGAATCCTTGTGCGGGCGGTACTGATTGATGTGCGGTAGTTTAACCCCGTCAGGGGTAGAATCGGATTCGCCTGCCTGCCCCGGTAATTCCGGGGCGTTTCCACCACAAGCCGGCATGTCAATTAACCTCATTGAACCGAAGCTGATAGGGTGAGATCGTGTTTGCCTGCCCCTATCTTTCAGGGGATCCCACTGCAATTTGGGGTTTCATATATCCAGTTTGAATCAAAGCAAAACAAGCAAGAAAAACCGGGGTTTTTAGTCAACTGTTTAACGAATAAATAAATTGCGATAACTTTTTTTCGGATTGGAAAATTTGTCCTTTTGAGTGATGCTTATGAGTTGCAGGTCTGGTTTTAATAAACCAATCTTTTTCTGTGTAACACCCATGACAACAGACAAAAAGTGAACCGCACGGCATACGTCTTATATGATAGTTTATTAACCCGATCTGGAAACAATCCGATCCAAAATCCCTATAATTATCATCGGGCGTTCAAAAGTAATATTAGGCGAAGTATCCGGTGCATTACACTCCCCGGTTCCCGGAGAAAGCGGGTGGCTATGAGGAACATTCTTGTTTGAAGCTGATTCAAACAGCCATCCGACCGCACCACAGAATTTGTAAATTCGCGGTAAAACACACCCGCACAGGGATGAATTCACCGGAATTCTATGTAAAATTGTCCGCGCTTTAATGACCGATTGAAAAAGGAACAAAAATGAACATTGAAACACCATCCACTACAAACGCAACACCCATTCCGGCTGAACCAGCGCCGAAAACCGTCAACTGGAAACAGGTCGGTACATTCCTGGGACTTACTTTTGTACTGACCTGGAGCCTGGACCTGGCACTCTTCCTCACCGGCGGGTTGGAAAAACCGGCAGCCATGATGGCCCTGCAAACGCAAATGCTTTTGCCCGCGTTTTCTGCCATGCTGCTGGGGATGTTCTTTTTTAAGGACAGCCCCATTTATAACCAGACCAACCGGACGCGGTCCCGCTGGTTCATCTGGTTTTACCTGGCCTTCACTCTCCTCTATATTGCCGCCACGGTGACAGTATTCTTTCTGCCCGACCTTCTGGCAACCATCAGCTCGCTCATGCTGATTCCCAGCCTTATCGGCCTGGTATTGCTCATTGTGCTGCGGGCTACCGGTGGAAAAGACACTTTCGCTTCGGTGGGTATGGGCGGTGGAAAGCCCGGCCTGTGGGTCCTCTTTGCCCTGGGAATCCTGTTATTCCTGGGATTGCAGACCTTCCTATGCTGGGTGTTCAAAATGGGCAGCCCGGTAGATCTCAACGAGCTGTTTGCCGGTATTCCGGAGACCGGTATGTCAAATCAGGTTCTGTTTGCCCTGACTGCCGTACAATCCATCCTCCTGGGGCCGTTCCTCGGGCTGGTCATCACGTTCGGTGAAGAATACGGCTGGCGCGGATACCTGCAGCCGGCACTTTACGGGCTGGGACGTGCACGCGGGGTTGGACTGGTTGGGATCATCTGGGGCATCTGGCACTGGCCGGTCATCTGGATGGGTTACAACTACCCGGATCATCCCTATCTGGGGACCCTGCTGATGACCCTGTTCTGCATCGGGCTGGCCTATGTGCTGGGGTATGCCGTGCTGAAAGCCAGAGGCGTCTGGATCGCCGCGTTCCTGCACGCGCTGGTCAACCAGTCGTTCAGCTTCTTTATGGGAATGGTTTACACACCAACCGATATCGCCTATGCCTTTGGCATTGGCATTCCAGGACTGGCTTTGCTCGCCCTGGTCGTCCTGTTGATCCTGCGGGATCCCGTTTGGAAACAGGAAAATCCGGCATAATAGCGGGGGATGGGTGGAGGACACAGGTCCGATACCCATCTTTTTTTCACACCCAACCCTGCCGGCTTAAAGGATAGTTTAGCACAATCTGCGGATTGAAGGCTTTGATATATATCGCATTTTGTCTTCACGGGTAGAATAGTAGGAGAGAATTACCGGGGAATATGATTTCCAAAATGCGGATGCAATCGCCTGGCGAATCCGCATCAGATTTACCGGGAGGTTGGCTTGCCTGACAGTTCAGTCGAACGATTTATTCTAGAATTATTTACAGAGCACTCATCAGAAGAAGCCCATTTCACGGCGCAGGAGGTGTTCAACCACCTGAAACCGCGCCTTCCATCTGTTAATCCATCCACGGTGTACCGGGCTCTGGATCGGATGGCACATGCCGGGAAGATCTCGGTGTCTGATATGGGAACCGGAGCGGCTGTCTACGAAGGGGTGGGACGTGAACGCCACCATCACCTGGTGTGCCAGAAATGCGGAAAGATGCTGACGATCGGGGACGAAGCAGTGGCCTGCCTGTTTGACAAATTGCAGACAGAACACAAATTTGAAATTACAACCAACCATTTGATCATTTTTGGCCTGTGCCGGGAATGCCGGACTAACCCGGACAGGTAAACCACAAATACGCTTCAGGCGTCCTGTCATTTCCCGCCTTTTCGCCGCGGTGTGCCAAAGCCTTCGACCGCGTCGATCACTGCTTCGCGCAGGGTCATGACCGCCAGCTCGGCACAGTGCAGATGGTCATCGGGCAGGCCGTCCAGCGCGGCTGTCAACTCATCCGCTGTGATCTTTTGCGCCTCTTCCAGGGTTTTCGTGCAGGCCATTTTGGTCAACATGCTGCCACAGGCTAGCGTGGCGCCACAGCCTTCCGGCAGGAATCTGGCTTCAATAATGCGATCCTTGATAATGCGCAGATCGATCTGCATCCGGTCACCGCAGCGTCCGATGAAGAAACCCTGCGCGTCGGGGTGATCCAGGGCGCCCATATTTTCCCGGCTGCGGATCAGATGCATGACGGTATCAGAAAACGGATTGCAGGCGCCGGTAGTCTGCGCGCAGGATGCCTCGTCCACCGGGTAATCCGGATCCAGAGGATCTTCTCCGGCAATCGTATCGGTTTGAGGTGTTTCAACGGCGGCTTGTTTTGCATTGACAGCCTGTTGCGCGCGTGCTTCCGCAGCTGCCCGGATCAATCCGGCAGCCAGTGCAGGACTTTCGGCCAGGCTTACATCCTCGATCCGGCCCGCATCACACAATTCCACTGCCGAAGGCGACAGCGGAATGCGTGCCAGCAACGGCGCATCGGCCTTTTCCAAAACAGGTTCGGTATTGCCCGGGCCAAAAAGAGACTCCCCCCGCCCGCTTTCCGGAGACAAATAACCCGACATATTTTCCACTACCCCCAGAATGGGGATTCCGGTTTTCTGCACAACCGCCGCCGCCCGGCTCGCCATCGTCGCAGAGATCAACTGGGGGGTTGTCACAATGACCACGCCGGTAAACGGGAGCAACTGTGTCATGGCGATCGATGATTCGGACGTGGCCGGCGGCAGGTCAACCAGCAGGTAATCTAGAGATCCCCACTCCACTTCCTTCCATAACTCTTCGACCACCTTGCCCATCAGGGACTCCTTCCAGATGACCGATTGTTCCTCGTTGTCAACCATCAGGTCCATCGATATGATCCTGATCCCGGACCGGGTTTCCAATGGAATAAAGCTGTATGCCCCGACCTTCAACGGACCGCGGACGCCAAACTGAAGTGGGATGCAAGGTCCTGTAAAGTCCGCGTCCAGAATGCCAACCCGGTATCCCTTGCGGGTGAGTTCACTGGCCAGCAGTCCGGTGACGAAGGATTTCCCCACCCCCCCTTTCGCGCTCAGCACTCCGATCACGTGGTCGATCTGCGAGGCTGGTGCGGCTGGCGTCATATCGACATTCCGGGATTCATTAAACTTCATAACCTTATTCCTGAATTTGGCCGTTTGGCGGATTCCATTTGGGTCCGTCGTGCCGTGAAAGATTATACCCACTTGACAAAGCATTGTGAATTTGCTACAATGCAACCGGTTGCATAAATAAGGATGTGAAATGACAACAAAAACCATTCAAACCATCGAGGATATTGCCAGACTGGCCAATGTCAGCAAATCGACGGTTTCGCGCGCCCTGAACAACAGCACCCTCATCAATCCGGAAACGCGCGAGCGCATCCAGCAACTGGCCCGCGAACACAATTTCCGCATCAATGCCCCGGCCCGCAACCTGAGTATGCGCCAGAGCCACACTCTGGGATACGTTTCGTACGCCTGCTGCGGCAAGAATTTCTCGGTGGAAGACCTGTTCGGGTTGGAGATCATGGGCGGTATCTCGGATGGATTGAGCCCGCTGGGCTACGACCTGCTGGTCATCCCGGCCAGACCGCAGGACACTGCCTGGGCGCACCACTATCTTGAAAGTGGACGGGTGGACGGATTCATCCTCATCACATCCACCCGCAAAACCCGGTTCGTTAATAACCTGGTGGAAACCAACGTTCCGTTCATTATCTGGAGCGTTCCATCACCCGACAGCAGTTTTTGCACGGTGTGCGGGGATAATGTGTCCGGCGGCCGGCTGGCCACAGATTACCTGCTGCGTACAGGACGCAAGAAGATCGGGTTTATCGGCGGCCCGGCTGATGAACCGGAAGTGCAGCACCGTTACACCGGGTACCAGAACGCGCTTGCGGCTGCCGGGTACAACCCGGATCCCAACCTGGTGGTATATGGTGATTACTCGCACGCTTCCGCCGTCAGTGCCGTTCAACATATACTTCAGCAAACGCCGGACCTTGATGCGGTATTTGCCAACAGCGACCTCATGGCCATCGGCGCCATCGAAGCCATCCAGTCCAGCGGCAAACGCGTCCCCGAAGATATCGCCGTCGTGGGGTATGACGATCTGTTGATCGCCAAATACAACAGTCTGCCGATCACCACCATCCGGCAGAACATCCCCATGGGGGGCAAGCTGCTGGCGCAAAACCTGATCCAATACATACAAACCGGGGTGGTCACCAATGTGAGCCTGCCCGTGGAGCTGGTGGTACGCAAATCAGCTTAGATCGTATATTTTTTTAGCCCGGTTTGCAACCGGTTGCACAATAGGAGGTTATTATGTCAAGCATGTTTTTTGGAAATTCCATTGTCGAATGGGAAAAAAGGATTGAGGCGCAAGGTATGGAAAGGAAGTACAACCGGATCGTTCCATTTTTTGACGGTGAGATGACAGCTCAACCCGAAAGGAAAGAAAGCCGCAGTTTCCTCGCGCGTTTCTTCAACCATAAAAAAGAAGAGAAACCCGTGTTTTCCAACCGGAAGAAGAATCCCTGCCAGGATACCCAACCCTGCTAGCCGGCAGCCAGAGATCTTTTTTTCGTTCAGGTAGAAACATCACATCGAAACACGAAAAGCGGGGCCGGAAATCGGCTCCGTTTTTCGTACCCTTCTATCCCAACAGGAGTGCCCACTTGCGTTCAGGGTATACAATTAAATCATCCTGGAAAATCACATGAGCGATCCCAGTTGCCGTTTTCAAGTGGTTGTGGATGACAATTTCCATGCCATGGACCCGGAAGAACGCTATACCGATGGTGTTTTCCCATCGGAAGAAACGGCTGTAGACCGTGCCCGGGCCATTATCGATACCTTCCTGTCCAACCAGTTTGTTCCGACGATGAGCGCCGACGAGCTTTACCATATCTTCTGCGCCTATGGCGAATGCCCGCAGGTATTGCCGGAGTGCGGTTTTTCCCCGTATGCCTATGCCCGCATCCGCTGCCGTGAACTGTGTGAAGCAGACTGAACACGGTTGACCATCCGGGCGGTCTGTTTATAATGGGCTCAAGGAAGGAAGGTGATCATATGTCACGCAGCTTGCAGCTCCCATTCAGGATCCCCTTGATCCTGCTGATAACCATTCTGGCTTTCTCCCTCATCGCCGCCGCGCCGGCCGGCATATCCGCTGACGGGCAGACTCCCGCGCCGGCCATCACCCCGCAGGCAGTATCCGTCCCGCTTCCGGCAGCCGAGCCGCGCTTCAAACCGGGCGATGGCATAGACCTTGACCGCATTGAGATGATCACCCGCATGGAAGGCTGGGGTATCAGCGGATCGTCGGTGCTCATCACGGTGGATGGCGGGAACACCTGGCGCGAAGGCACGCCGCCGCAATCCTTCCCCCCGGGCAGCGAAGTGACTGCCTACGGAGCTTTTCTTGATATCCGCAACGCCTGGATCATATTTGCCACAGAGGGACAGATTAGTTCCAACGCGTCCGTCTGGCACACCACCGATTCCGGCCGCACCTGGACGCCGGGTCCGGCGTTGGACCACAAGGCGTATGGTGACACCGTATGGGCGGAATTTTCCGTGCTCGACGCGGACAACCTGTGGTTGACGATGCGCGGCGTTTACGTGGGGGCGGGCACGCACTTTGACCACCACCTGTTCCACAGCACCGACGGCGGTCAAACCTGGGCATCCCTGGATAGCGAAACATCGGACGACTACACCGGTATGGTCTTCGCGGATGTCAATTCCGGGCTGCGCACCCTGCAAACCACCGGCGCCTATGTGGGAACCCCTCCGCAGTACGAGATCACGTCAGACGGCGGAGTGACCTGGCAATCGTACGATCTACCGCTTCCGCCGGGCGCGCTGGACCTGCTGGAACGTTATCCGTATTGCGAGACCTACCAGCCGGTTGTTCTTTCACCTGATTCCTACCGCCTGCTGCTGGGTTGTTTCGACTCGGCGTATCCGCCAAAACAGTTCAGCGGGTTTTTCTATTCCACCGAAAACAAGGGCGCCACCTGGTTGACCATCCCGCTGCCGGCAGGCGTGCACGCCGAAACCACCCAACTGGCCTATTTTGACGCGGAAAACCTGCTGCTTTTGGACCGCAATACCTACCGGAGCGGGGATGACGGTAAAAGCTGGAAATTCGTCAAAACGGTCAACTGGGACGCGCAATTCTCCTTCCCGGAA
>CAYRHB010000143.1:0-7820 GCA_964424035.1 uncultured Leptolinea sp. | reverse complement strand
GCCAGTATTGAAGCATTAAAGAGAGATATCGAGATCTCTCCAACAAGCCTTTACCTGCGTAATATTCAAACCATAAATCCCAAAGAGGTAGAGATCTTCATTACCGACCAATACGGGTTCAACATCGCCATGACCGGCCGGACTACAGATTACTGGCAGGCTGACGAAGAATGGTGGCAAAGAGCTTCCCGGGGAGAGACCTACATCAGTGCCCCAACATTCGATGAAAGCAGCCAGTATTGGGCGCTTGACCTGGCTATTCCGGTATATCAGTCATTAGATGAAGGCAAGGTAATCGGGGTCGTTCGCGGTACAGTGGATATAACATCGCTTCTGGATTCTGTATACAAAATCCAATTTGGCGAAACCGGACGTGGGTATTTTGTCGGTACAGATGGGCAAATGTACAATAAATTCGGTGAAGTCCTGGAAATCCATTCAGTTCCGAAAGGTTTGACTGATTTTCTGGCAAAGGATCAACCAACATGGGAAAAAGGTCTTCGGGATTTGGAAAATAATCCTTCCATCGCAGCATCCAGCAAGATCGTTCATGAAGGGAAGATCACAGGTTGGATTTTGGTGTTGATGCAGGAAAATGAGGTCAGCGATCTGATACTGGCCTCGATGAAAGGGAACATCCTGACTGCAGCCATCCTTATCGGAATACTGGCTGCTATAGGCAGCCTGATGTCCAACAGTATTCTCCGGGTAATTCATTTACTGAGAGAGGAAGTCCATCAATTGGCTCTAGGTGATTACTCCATGGATTTTTCAGATCCTGTATCGGCATCCGATGATCCGGATATTCAGGGATTGGTAAATGGATTTAATCGAATGAAAACCGCCGTCCAATCCCGTGAAAAGGTTATTTTGGAAAGCGAAAAGAAATACCGTCACCTGGTGGAGACCATGCGTGAAGGGCTTGTGATGATTGATAAAATGGGCCGGATCAGTTTTTCCAATCCGAAACTGGCTGAGATGACCGGCTTTTCCCATGAAGAAATGAAAGGCATGAGTTTGTTCAATTTCTTTTCACCGGAAGAGAAGGAAAATATTGCCCTGCATTGGGTCTCGCGCATGGATGGTTTACAATCATCCTATGAATCTTTCTTGATGAAAAAAACAGGAGAAAGGATCCCGGTACTGGTTTCTCCTCAAAGTTTGACAAATGAACAGGACGAATTTTCCGGTAGTCTGGCCGTTATTACCGATATTTCGGTCAGCAAGGAAGTTGAGTTCACTCAACAAAAAAAGATCGCAGAATTGGCCAGTCTGCGAAAAATTGACAACACCATACTGGCAAAGACCACATTAAAATCTTTTGTCCAGATCATTCTTGATCAAATTCGCGAACACCTCCATGCAGATGCGGCATCCATTCATATATTTAGTCCAAACAAACTAAACATAAAGATTTCCCGGGCATTCATTGGTAAAACGAACCATACATGCTCCCATGACAGTATTTCCATGGATACCATTGAACGTTCCATGAAACATGAAACGGGTGTTATTTTCGGGACGGACATTAAATCCCATTTGATCTGGCAGGGACTTGAAGATGCCAATATCCAGACCCTCTATGTGACTCCGGTTTTGAATGGCCAAAACCTGAAAGGGATTATCGAAATCGCTTTTTGCAGCCTGAAAGAAAAGGAAGATGACTGGATAAGTTTTTTCAACGCGCTGGTCACACAGACAGCCGTGGGAATTGAAAAGATTGAATTGATCGAAAAACTTAAGACCCGGAATAAAGATCTTCAAGAAGCATATATTTCCGCCATTAAAGGATGGGCAAAAGCCCTGGAATTACGGGATGAAGAAACCAAAGGCCACAGCGACAGGGTTGTGCAGGTGGCTGTCAAAATGGCGAAAGATTTTGGTTTTCAGGGGGAAGCATTGGAAAATTTCAGGAAAGGTGCCTTTCTCCATGATATTGGAAAAATGGGAGTACCTGATAGCATTCTGCTCAAACCCGGAAAACTGACGGAAGAAGAATGGGTGATCATGAAAAAACATCCCGGCTTCGCGTTTGAATTGTTGAAAGAGATCCCCTTCCTCAAGAAAGCCGTTGAGATTCCTTACTTTCACCACGAACGCTGGAACGGTTCCGGATACCCGCATGGATTAACCGGAGATCATATCCCTCTATCCGCCAGGATATTCGCCGTTGTTGATGTGTGGGATGCGCTGACCAGTGACCGCCCATACCGTCCTGCCTGGTCCCGGGAAGAAACGGTAAAATATCTTACTGAAAATAAAGGGATTCTTTTCGACCCGGTTATTGTTGACCATTTTCTTGACCATGAATTGGATATGGATGAAATCGGAAACCGGGGATAACCTACTCCAATACTGGCTGCATAGCGAACATGTCACACTATCTTGAAAAGATCTGGGATGATATCCTTTCACGCCGTCCGGCACGAATCCGGCGACGGTATTCCCTGCTTGATCCGGAAAGCCAGAGAGAAGTTCGGGAACATTTAAAACGCATGGTAACTGAAGACGGATGGCAGGACCCACAGGTAATCAGCGCCCGGACGGCACTGATGGCACTTGAAATCCATGAAACAGACAACAATGAATAATCATTTCCCGGGATTTTTCCGGCGGGTTATTCCCGTTTTACTGGGAGTTCTCCTGTTCAGTATCGTAACAGGAGCCATTTATCTGGCAACCAGGGAAAATACACTGGGAAGTGACTTTTTTATCTATTATGTGGCGGGCAGACAGATCACTACGGGGGCTGGTTCTCCGTATGACGAGACAGTCGGGGAACAGAGTCAGATGGCTGTGCTCAAACACCCGGCCCGGGAAGGTGAAGACCAACTACGGTATGTCTACCCTCCCTATGGGTTGATCCCCATACTGCCATTGACCGGCCTTCCATTTCCACTGGCACAGGCAGTCTGGATGGCTGCATCAATCATCGGCATTCCATTCAGCGTGATTTACGGGTTCCGGCGGGTATCCCCGTGGTTTCTCATTTCCCTGTTTTTTCTCTATCCACTCACCTTCGGCCTGTTACTTGGAAACATGAATATGCCGGTCATGTGCATCCTTATTCTATTGGCAGGCCGGATTCCCGGGTTGTTGAAAGAACAGAATTCAGAATCGATCGTTCTCGGTCTGTTAATGTCGTGGGCAACCATCAAACCGCAATTTTCTGCTTTCTTTATTCTCGTTTTCCTGCTGACTGCGATCACAAAGCATAATTTTGTTTTTATTAAAAGCTTCTTTGCCGGGATCGGCGGTTTGCTGGTTTTCAGTTTTCTATTAATCCCCGATTGGCTCACCCGATGGGTGGGTCTGCTGAAGCGGTATCCGGGTTATATTGGCGGGCAGATCCCGGTAACCCCGTTGATTGACCAATTACCCGATACCTGGCGTGCGCCCGCCTACATCCTTCTTATTGTATTGTTTTCACTGGTCCTGGCGTGGGCTATTTACCGGTGGTGGATAAAAAAGAATCCTTTCCTTGCCGTGCTGGCGTTAGGTGGATTTGTAACGTATCTATTCCATCCTACCGGTCTTTCATATGACCAGATGATATTTCTTTTACCATTCATGTTCTGGATCCTGCAGGAATGGACACCCAGACCAATCCTGACATCCATTATCTGGTATGCGATGGTTGCTTCTTCCTGGCTGTTATTATTTCTCAGTCTGAATCATGTCTGGGACGGGGCGACGTATTACGGAATGTACATCCTGTATATTCTCTGGATGATCTGCTGCATGTGTTTCAAATCCAGGAACGATCCAACACAATGTTAAGGAAAAAAAAGAGACAGACATAATTGTCTGTCTCTCAGGGATAATTAAATCCATTCTAGCGGCGGAAGCGCCCTCCGCGGTCATTACCGCGGTCGCCGCCGCTGCGTGAGCCGTAGGATGAACGTCCACCGGATCGACCACCACGATCGCCTCCGCTTCGGTCACCGCTGGGCCGGCCTTTGCGGTCATGCTCCGCAGCTTCTTCCACCGTCCAGCCTTCCAACACAGCCTGGCGTGACAGGCGGATCTTTCCCTGCGGATCAATACCGGTGACCATAACAGTCAGTTCATCACCCATCTGGACGACATCTTCCACCTTGTTGACCCGTTCCGAGTCGAGTTGGCTGATATGTACCATGCCGTCAACACCGGGCAGGATCTGAATAAACGCACCAAAATCGGCTATGCGAACAACTTTACCGGTATATATCCGGCCGATCTCCGGAGATTCAGTCAGACCTTCAATCCGCTCACGGGCCACAGCTTCACCAATCCCATCAACAGCCGCGATGTAAACCGTGCCGTCATCATCGATATCGATCTTTGTTCCGGTCTCTTCCTGCAGGCTGCGGATATTCTTTCCGCCCGGGCCGATGATGGCTCCGATCTTGTCAACAGGAACCTTGATCACAGTGATTCTTGGAGCGTGGGGTTTCAGATCCTTGCGTGGTTCAGGGATGGTATCTGTAATCTTGCCTATGATGAACAACCGGGCTTCACGCGCCTGTGAAAGCGCAGTCGCCATGATCTCAGGGGTAATACCGGAGATCTTGATATCCATTTGTAGTGCCGTAATACCAGCTTCAGTTCCGGCTACCTTGAAATCCATATCACCCAGGTGATCTTCCAAACCCTGGATATCGGTCAGGATTGAGTAATCATCACCTTCCTTGATGAGGCCCATGGCTACTCCAGCCACAGGAGCTTTAATGGGAACTCCGGTATCCATCAGTGCCAGGGTCGAACCACAGACAGATGCCATGGATGAAGAACCGTTCGATGAGAGGACCTCGGAAACCAGGCGGAGCGTGTAGGGGAATGTCTCTTCGGCAGGAATAACCGGCACCAGAGCTCTTTCAGCCAGGGCGCCGTGTCCGATCTCACGCCGGGATTGACCACGCAACATTTTTACCTCACCGGTGCAATACGGCGGGAAATTGTAGTGGTGCATGTAGCGCTTGGAATCAACCGGTGACAGGTTGTCCAATTCCTGGGCTTCTTTCGGTGTTCCAAGAGTGGCCATGGTAAGCACCTGTGTTTCACCACGGGTGAACAAACCGGAACCATGCGCGCGCGGGCTGACACCCACTTCGCACCAGATGGGACGTATCTCGGTTAAACCACGTCCGTCAGGGCGTTTACCCTGTTTAAGAATGCGTTCCCGAACGACTTTCTTATAGACTTCTTCAAAGGCTCCTTTGTAAGCTTTTGCCTTTTCTTCATCCTCACCGGCTTCAACCACAAGGTCGGCTGATATTTTGTCAACGGCTTCATTCAATTCCGCCTTGGTGTGGGGAGCATCAAGTGCGGCATGAAGGGCCGGAGCGATCTTGCCGGACACTTCATCAACCACAGATCCTTCCAACGGGAAGAGAGGCACAACACGTTTCGCCTTGCCGATCTCGGAAGCCATCTGCAATTGCGTATCAATCAATGGCTGAATGGCATTATGGCCAAAAGTCAAAGCTTCGACCATATCCTTTTCCGAAACCTCATCGGATCCACATTCAACCATCAAAATGGCATCCCGTGTCCCGGCGATACGCAAATCGAGGTCTGATTTTTCAATTTCAGGGTATGTGGGGTTGACCACCAGTTTTCCATCAACACGACCGACCCGCACAGCTCCAACAGGTCCAGCCCACGGAATATCCGAGATCATGATCGCCGCTGAAGCGGCATTGATGGCCAGCACATCCAACGGGTTTTCCGTATCCGCGGATAGAGTGAAAAGGATCACCTGGACTTCGTTGCGCATGGATTGATCAAAAAGCGGACGCAGCGGGCGGTCAGTCAGGCGGGCTACCAGAATGGCTTCCTGGCTCGGACGGCCTTCACGCCGGAAAAAGGAACCGGGGATGCGTCCTCCGGCATACATACGCTCTTCATATTCCACAGTGAGCGGGAAGAAATCCTGACCCTCACGGGGTTGCGCCCCCATGGTGGCAGCGGCAAAAATAACGGAGTCGTTAAGTCGGGCTGTAACGGCTCCTCCGGCCTGCGCGGCCAGCTTACCGGTTTCAAAGATAACCGGTTTACCGCCAACCAAGGCGGTAAATTGTTTGACATTCGGTGTCATGTTCCTATCCTTCTCCCGCCTGTTAGGGACTGAAAACCGGGGAGGACATTGTCCTCAACGAATTTCAATTCCCAACTGACGGGCCAAAAAATTGATATGAGAGCAGGTAGTCTGGAGTTTAATCCTCTTGCCTGCTCTCACGTTCACGCTACTTCTTGCGGATGCTTAAGCTTTCGGTTATGGAAATATAGCGGTTGTAGTCTTTGCGGCGCAAATATGCGAGCAAACGACGACGATGACCGACCATTTTCAACAATCCGCGTCGTGAGGAATGATCCTGCTTGTTGTTGCGCAGGTGCTCGGTAAGTTGTGCGATGCGTTTGGATAATATAGCGATCTGCACTTCGGCCGAGCCGGTATCACCATCATGCTGATGATACTGTTCAATAAGTTGGTTTTTTGCTTCTTTTGTGATCATATGACTTCTGCAACTCCTTTTGATTATTCGCAGGTCTCCAAATCCGCAGTCCTTTCGAACCGCGAACCGGACCAGTCAAGGGATAAATTATACCAGAATTTACCTATTTACCCGGATGCTTCCTGCTCCTGAATAACCTTGCGCAAGGTAGATTGCCCTTCCGGGGGGAACAAGGGGAGGCATTTCCGGATCAACCTGGCAAGGATGGGATTATGGGTCCGGTTGAAACACTGTCGTAAAAGATATGATGTCTCCACGGGTGAACGGCGGATCAGTGTGGTGATCAATGGTTCCAATTCATGCATGGTTGTCCGGTCAACCGATTCCAAAGGAACGGTAAGCAACCGGTAGATCACCGGTAAATTCTCAAACTCACGGTCTTCGATCACATCGTGTAAAGCCCGAAAACCGATGATCTGCTGGGACAATTGCCCTGAATTGATCCAGCGTTCCACCAGGTCAAACCAGACATCGATATTTGCCTGGCGAAGCTGGCTGCCGCTGCGTTGCAGCAAGGCTTCCTGAACCAGAGGGTTCTCTTTGGGAACGCAGTATTGAAGCAGTAATTCCGAGGCATCACCCGGATCGCTCCTAGCTGCCATTCCGATCAGCGATGCGGCAATCAATTTTGGTTCGAGGTGGCTGTCTTTCCAGAGCTCTTTTGCCAGCTCTAAAGCTTCGGCAGGTGAGTTGGAAGCCGGTTGTTGTAACGCGTGTTCCACTGTCTGAAGGAACAATGCGGGAACTCCATATCGTGGAATCAATGGCGCCGGGCGGACCTTATTCCCGGGCCGGGTCACACGGTCGGCATAATACTCCAAGCGGTCGGAAAGCAATCGTTTAAATTCTGCAGGCTGATGAAGGCACGCAGCCAGCTCATCAGCCTGTTTCTTAAGACGGTTCAGTTCAACAGCAGGCATAAATCAATAAGCGCGAGAGAAATAAACTTTCTCGCTCGCGGGTTTTCCGCATACAATACATTTCCCGCTGCCACCTTCCTGATCCAACGGGATGTTTCGGGTTGTGGCTTTGGTGTCTTCTTTAACTTTGGCTTCACAGGCGGCATCACCGCACCACCAGGAATAAGCCCAACCATCCTGAAGAACTTCCTTCATTTCGTCATAAGACTTTGGATCGAATATGTGATCTTTACGGAAGTCAACGGCTTTTTGGTAGATACCCGTCTGGATCTGGTCCAGCATATCCGCCACAGTCCTGGCTGCATCCAGCTGTGGGACAAAAGATTTTCCGTCACGACCGGGAATATCTCGGCGGGCCATGGCAAATGTCCCTTTCTCCACATCTTTCGGCCCAACCTCGATG
>CAYRHB010000142.1:0-7904 GCA_964424035.1 uncultured Leptolinea sp. | reverse complement strand
CCTGGGACATCCAATGAATAATTCTTGCATCAACACCTGCTTCCAGAGCGGCTCCGGCGACGATTTTTAGGAACAGGACAGTATAGAATCCACCACTACATGAAAATGTGAATAATACCCCACCCGGATTGAGGAGTTTAAATGCCAGAAGGTTGATGTCTTTATATGCCCGGGCTGCTTTTGCGGCAAATGCCGCTGTGGGTGCAAATTTGGGTGGATCAAGAATGATCATATCAAAACTGCGTGCTTTATCCCTCAATTTCCTTAATGTCTGGAATACGTCTTCTTCCATCCATTCCGCACGCACAGAGGGAAGATCATTCAACTCCATATTTTTCCTTGCTGTACTGATTGCCTCCGCAGAACTATCAATGGAAAGAACATTATCTGCGCCGCCGGCGAGTGCCTGTAGACCAAATCCACCGGTGTAGCTGAAACAATTCAATACCGTACGGGCATGTGCCATTTTCGCGGCTAAAGCCCGGTTTTCTCTTTGATCCAGATAGAAACCTGTTTTTTGCCCATGGCGTATATCAACGAAATAACGCAGGTTGTTTTCATTTATTGTGATATCGCCGGGTGGAGTATTTCCATATAAGACCCCGGACGTTTCTCCCAATCCTTCAAGTTTGCGTACCTCAACATCGGAACGTTCAAACACACAGGATGATCCAGCTGTGTTCTTTAAAATCTCAACTATGGCAGGCTTCCATTTGTCTATCCCGGCTGAGAGTGACTGGATTACGACCGTGTCAGCATACTGATCAACGATCAATCCGGGCAACCCATCTGATTCGCCGTGAACCAGCCGGATCGCGTCTGTCTCTTTTTGCAGTTCCAGATTCTTTCTGAAGTTTATGGATTGTTGAATCCGGCTCTTCAGGAACTCCTCATTGATTATTTCATTTTTATCCCAGGACCAGATACGAGCGCGAATCTGTGACACGGGGCTATAGGCTGCGGAGCATATCCAATCGCCATTGGATGTCAGGACATCGACTGTCTCTCCTGATTCCGGGTTTCCTTCAACGCTCTGGATTGCACCAGAAAAAATCCAGGGATGTCGTTGCAGCGCAGATTTTTCCCGACCAGTTTTTAGGATAATTTTTGAATTCATCATCATTCTCCCGCAAGCTCCCGCAATCCAGATTCGTCTACAATGGGAACCCCCAAATTCCGCGCCTTTTCCAATTTTGACCCCGGATTTTCACCCAGAACAAGATAACTGGTTTTTTTACTGAACGAATCACTTACTTTTCCACCATGGATCTGGATAAGATCTTTCATCTCATCCCTGGAAAGAACCGGCAGGGTTCCAGTGATCACAAATGTTAATCCCGCTAGAGATTGTTTGATACCTGGTGTCGACCGGCCACTGTTATTAATCGGCCAAACACCACTCGAACGGAATTTTTCCAACAAATGACGGTTTCCTTTTTTCAGAAACCAATCGACGATGGATTGGGCGATATTCGGGCCTACACCTTCCAGCGCCATCAAATCAGCCTGATTTGCCCGCGACAATTCATCAAGATCCGGGTATGTGGTTGCCAGGTCAACTGCCATCACTTCTCCAACGCCGCGAATCCCCAGGGCAGTGATCAAACGGGATAATGGTTGAGATTTGCTGTCTGTAATCGCCTGAATCAAATTATCAGCTTTTTTTCCAGCAAACCCTTCCACTCCCAACAAATCTTCTCGACGAATAGTATAAAGATCAGCGGCATCTTTGATAAGACCGGAAGCTACCAGTTGTTCGACGATCTTTATTCCACAACCTTCAATATCCATGGCTCCGCGGGAAACGAAATGCTCGATATTCCGGATCAACTGCGCCGGACAGGCAGCATTCACACAATACCAGGCAACTTCACCTTCAATGTGTTCCACGGGTTCTCCGCAAGTTGGACAGGCGGTGGGAGGTTCAAATGGCTTTTCATCACCTGTCCGGGCACTATGAATGGGACCCATCACATAGGGAATTACATCACCGGCCCTTTTGAGCATTACGCGATCGCCAATCCGGATATCCTTTTCCTCAATAAAATCAAAATTGTGCAACGTAGCCTGTTTGACGATAACTCCGCCGATTTCTACCGGCTCAAGTATCGCATACGGGGTTAATACCCCCGTCCGTCCCACATTAACACCCACATCATTCAACCGGGTGGATACTTCACGCGCCGGGAATTTAAACGCCATCGCTCCGCGTGGGTCTTTTCCCACATAACCAAGGGAATCAGCCAGATCAAGGTCATTGAGTTTGATGACTGCTCCATCAACTTCAAATGACAGGGTGTCCCGTGTATCCGTCCTGCGCTTGCACGAAGCCAGTACATCTTCCAAATGGCGACAATATTCAACTTGATCTGATACAGGAAAGCCGAGTGATCGTAAATACTGTAGAAGATCCCATTGTTTTCTTGGAATTGCCCCATCTGCATCCACAATATCATATGTAAGTAAAGCCAGTGGCCGTTGGGCAGTCAATGATGCATCCAGTTGGCGCAGTGAGCCGGCAGCCGTATTCCTCGGATTTTGATAGGTTTTTTCACCATTTTCAGCCAAACGCCGGTTCAACTCGGCAAAATCTTTTAAATACATAAATGCCTCACCCCGTACGACCAGGCGATGCGGAGGCTTGGGGCCTTCCGAATTGACGGGTATGCGTAAGGGTAATGATCGAATGGTGCGTAGATTGGCCGTGATCTCTTCACCTACTTCTCCATCCCCCCGGGTTGCCCCTCGAACCAGAATGCCATCTTCATAATGCAAAACAACGGTTAAACCATCAATTTTAGGTTCAACCACAAAGTCGGCATCTGCTATTCGGGTATCCAGTTTTGTAATCCGATCTACCCATGCTTTTACTTCAACGGTATTGAATGCATTTGCTAGACTGAGGATTGGATGAGGATGCGGCAATTTCAAGAATTTCGTTAGTATTGCCGCGCCGGCACGTTGACTGGGTGAATCAGGTTCTATCCAATCAGGATGCTTTTCTTCAATTTTCCGGAGTTCCACCAGCATCCGGTCATATTCAATATCACTGATAATAGGGTCGTCCAGTACATGGTATCGAAAATTGTGGAAATTCAACTGCTCTTTTAGCCATATCAACCGGTTTCGTTCGTCTTCGTTTTCCATTTTTAATCCTCAATTGCTTGGTTTTCGCAATTCCATGGCTTCTTTTTGTATAACTCTATCTTCCTCAGTGACTGGAGTGATTCGAATTCCATGAGGAACCGGTATGTTGTTCTTGTCAACGTGAATAAAAGTTATAAAACCTTTCATGACAGGATTTTCGTTCTCCATCATTTCAACATATACAACCAGACTCGTGTTTCCTGCGTAGATTATTTTGCTTTGATATGTAACGATACCGCCACAATTCACAGGTCGGGTGAATGTCAACCCGTGGATTTTAAGGCAAACAATGCTTTCCGGATCCAAAACTTTTGCAACCGCAATGAATCCGGATTCCACAAACCACTCTGCACTTCGGCCGGCAAATAACGTACCGTGATGGTTTAGATCTTCTGATTTTACGAGGTGGTTGGTAAAGAAAATGGTCGGTTCCACTTTTTCTCCTATGTGCTTATGTTACACTTAATTGACCGGAGGTGACAATGAACGCAATTAAGATTATCGCTTATATTGCCGCGGCTATATGTATTTTTTTTGGTGTCCTGTTTATCTATGCCACTTTCAGCCCGCAGGGTCAGATTGGCTGGTTGATTATAGGATGCATTAGCGTTCTGATCGGTTTTGTATTAATCTTCTGGGCAGCCAGAAAACCGGCTGCCAGTGCAGACCAGAATGTGACTGTAAAGATCGACCTTCCTGGCAACGTCAACATGGATACCATGAAATGCAAATCATGCGGCGGTGTGCTCGGTCCTGAGAATATATCCATGGTGGCTGGAGCTCCGGTAGTAACCTGCCCCTACTGCAAAACCACATATAACCTTACTGAAGAACCCAAGTGGTAATTCTTTAATCAATCTGATCCCGGGAGGTCTACCATGTCCAGGTTTCGATGGCTGAGTATTACCCTGTCATTATTCATTCTTGCGCTAACAACGACTTCTGCCTATGCCCAAACTTATTTGTTTCAAGTCGATAGCATGGATGTGAAGGTCTACGCGAATACTGACGGCACATCTACAATCGATTACACAATTCAGTTTACTAACAGCACCCGGGCGGACCCGATTGATTACGTTGACATTGGAGTTCCTAACAGCAATTATTACATTTCCAATGTTTCAGCGGAAATTGATGGTGCCTCCATTTCGGATATTGAGAATTCCGAATATGTGAGTCCCGGTGTGGCACTTGGCCTTGGTCCCCGCTCCATCCCGCCCGGAAAAACCGGTATTGTGCATACCAGGATCAGTAATGTTCAAAAGGTTTTCTATCCATCCACAGCAGAAGGTGTGGAAAATTATGCCAGCCTGGAATTTTCACCCACCTGGTTCGGATCTCAATATGTAACTGGTAACACCAATCTATCAGTCACCATATTTCTTCCACCCGGTGTAAACCCGGATGAGCCGCGATATCACTCTGTTCGTGGGGGTTGGCCGGGTTCTGGCGAACCTGAATCGGGTTATGACGACGAAGGAAGGGTTTATTATCACTGGAATTCTCCAGATGCCAATGCCCACACCCAGTACACATTCGGAGCCAGCTTTCCTGCAGCTTTGATTCCGGCCGATTCCATAGTTAAAAAATCCCCGATCAGTTTTGATTTTGAGGATATTTGCTGCTGCAGCGTTGTTTTGGCTTTTGTCGCCTCATTCATCTGGGGTATTTACGAAGCAATTTGGGGAGCAAAAAAGCGGAAATTGCAATACCTTCCCCCGAAGATTTCTGTGGAAGGCCACGGCATCAAACGCGGTTTGACTGCCGTGGAAGCCGCCATTCTTATGGAGCAGCCGGTCGACAAAATTATGACCATGGTCCTGTTCTCATTGATCAAGAAGAATGCAGCCTCTGTCACCAATAAAGATCCCCTGGTAATTGCCGCTGTTTCACCCATGCCTGAAGGGTTGAACGAATATGAGAAAGACTTCCTTAAAGCCTTTGAGGACGAGGACAAAGCCAAGCGAAAAACGAAACTCCAAAATATGGTCGTTTCCCTGGTCAAAAGCGTTGGCGAAAAGATGAAAGGATTTTCACGCAAGGAATCGGTTGCCTACTATAAAGATATTATGCAGCGCGCCTGGGCTCAGGTGGAAACAGCTGAAACTCCTTCAGTAAAAATGGAGAAATATGACCAGTATATGGATTGGACCATGCTGGATGATAAATTTAATGATAAAACTCAGGATGTTTTTCGCACTGGACCGGTTTTCGTACCAACCTGGTGGGGCCGTTATGACCCGGCCTGGTCAACTCCCTCGGTCAAAGGTGCAGATGTTACTCCTTCTTCACAAGGAACTCCGGGGGGCGGCAGCATATCTCTACCGACCCTTCCGGGCGCCGATTTTGCAGCTTCCATGGTTGGCGGGATCCAAAACTTCTCCAGTAATGTTGTGGGAGATCTCACGGCTTTTACCAGTGGAGTAACCAACAAGACGAATCCCCCGCCTGCTCCTTCAAAATCATCCTATCGCGGCGGCGGTGGTGGCGGTCATAGTTGCGCGTGTGCGTGTGCCTGTGCCGGTTGTGCCTGTGCTTGTGCCGGCGGAGGCCGGTAGAGGGTCTGGTTTTTCTGTGAATTGGAAATCATTGGTCCATACTCCTCAAAAGCTGTTTGAACGCTTTGAATATAAATCCTTTCCTGTAAAGGCCGGGGTATACGCGTTTGACCGTGATAGTCAGTCTGAAAAATGTCGTGTTCATCTCAGGGTGGACCCGGATGGCACCGGCTCATTGCTCGTGAATGCAGCCCGCATATACCATCTTAACCCGAGTGCCACCCTGATGGCATATTTCTATTTACAACATAAACCGCAGCCTGATATCGTTTCCCGTCTTTCGCAGGTTTTCCATATTTCGTCAGATCTTGCACAGAAAGATTATGCTGCCTACATCACGACGATCGAAGAATTGATCCATCCGGGAAATTCCTGCCCGATCTGTGATTTTGACCTGGAATCCAATGCTCCTTTCAGCAGCCGTCCGTCTGCACCCTACCGTATGGATCTGGCGATCACATACCGGTGCAATAACAATTGCGGGCATTGCTATAACGCTCGTCCCCGCAATTTTCCTGAATTAACAACATCAGAATGGAAACAGGTTCTTAAACGTTGCTGGGAAACAGGTATACCGCACATCATTTTCACCGGAGGTGAACCGACCCTGCGGGAGGATCTGCCGGAATTAATAGCCTATGCCCAATCCCTTGGACAGATAACCGGTATCAATACCAATGGCCGCCGCCTTTCAGACAGTTCATTTTTGCAGGATCTGATCAATGCCGGTTTGGATCATGTTCAAATAACACTGGAATCAGCAGACGCAGATATCCACGATAGGCTGGTTTCCCATCCGGGAGCCTGGGAGCAGACAATATCCGGGATCCGAAAAGTGGTTGATTCTTCACTCTATATGATGACCAATACTACATTGTTGAAAGACAATTACAAATCATTGGAAAAGACAATTAATTTCCTTGATGAGATAGGTGTAAAAACTGTGGGTCTAAACGCGTTGATCTACTCTGGACGGGGAAGCACAGTGGGAACCGGTCTGCCTGAATCAGATTTGCCTGCCCTGCTTAATACAGCCCGGGAGATAACCTTCAAAAACGAACAACGATTGATCTGGTACACACCCACCCAATACTGCCATTTTGATCCGATTGCACTGCAGCTGGGTGTCAAAGGATGTACGGCGGCTCTCTACAATATGTGTGTTGAACCGGATGGATCAGTCATTCCATGCCAGTCATACTACGAACCAGTTGGGAAGATACTTTCAGACGACTGGAGTTCAATCTGGAATCATCCATTATGCGTTTCTCTCCGGGAGCGAAAAAACGTTCCGGAAGCTTGCAAGGAATGCTCGATGCTGCTTGAATGTGGTGGCGGCTGTCCCCTTCATCAATTGGACAGCCAACCGCGTCCCATTCTGGCTGAGTTTGCCTGATATATAAACCTGGGAGGTAATCATGAAACAGATCCAAGCTCTACGTGACCGTTTTTTTCCAAAACCAGTATTATTGCCACCCGGTTTCTATTCCTTTCAATCACCACCGGATACTCTACACCCCTATCGTTTACACTTGCGCCTGGAAAAAGACGGAACTGGTCTCCTAGTAGTGAATGCCCAGACAGTTCTTCATCTAAATCAGACAGCAGCCGAACTGGCATATCATTTTGTCAATCATGCTTCAATGGAAGTGGCTGCCGGAGAAATCGCCAAACGCTACAATGTTCCTGTAGAAAAAGCCCTGGAAGATGCGCATGATTTTAATGACCGCATTCAGACATTGATTGACACCCCGGATCTTGATCCGGTTACCTTCCTCGATTTTGATCGTGTTGATCCTTACTCCAGTGAGATTTCCGCCCCGTATCGCCTTGATTGTGCCTTAACCTACCAGACCGGGGATGAACTGCCAAACTCTGCCCCCACCGACCGGGTTAAAAGAGAATTGATCACGGAGGAATGGAAGTCCGTCCTGCAGAAAGCCTGGCAAGCCGGGATTCCGCAGATTGTTTTCACCGGTGGGGAACCTACTATCCGGCCCGATCTGTTTGAATTGATCTCCATCACCGAAAATCAGGGACAGGTAACCGGTCTATTAACAGATGGTCACCGCCTGGCCGAACGCGACTTTCTACACGGGTTGCTCGCAAGTGGACTGGATCATGTGATGATCGTATTGGATCCGTCTTCAACTCAGACCTGGGAAGCCATCCGTGATGTATCAAAAGAAGACCTATTCA
>CAYRHB010000141.1:0-7910 GCA_964424035.1 uncultured Leptolinea sp. | reverse complement strand
TTATGGACTTCGGAAAATTTCTTTATGAACGCACCAAGAAAGAACGCGAAGCCAAAAAAGCTCAAACAAAAATTGAAATCAAAGAAATTCGTCTTCGCCCGAAAACCAATGAACATCACCGTTCGTTTAAAACTCGAGATGCCAGACGCTGGCTAAATGATGGAATGAAGGTCAGGGTCACAGTTCGCTTCCGTGGACGTGAGATCACCTACCCTGAATTGGCTCTTGAAGATCTTCGCGAAATTGCGGCTGAATTGGCTGACGTATCCACAGTTGAACAAATGCCGGCCATTGAAGGTCGTGTGATGACAATGGTTCTGGCACCAACGAAACCGGCCAAGAAAAAAGTTGCTTCTGAAACTCCAAAAACAGACGAAACAGATTCTCAGCCAACTGATGGTGATTCTGAATAGATTTGCGGTAAAATAATAGTTTGCTGTTTTCAGGCAATCCATTTGATTGCCGATTGATTCTGCAGAGAGGAGTATTACTGTGCCACGCAAGGTTAAAGCAGGTAAGATCAAATTAAAGACCCATAAAGCAACCTCAAAACGGTTCCGCTTGACCGGGTCCGGCACTTTGATGCGCACAAAAGGCGGCAAGAGCCATCTCCGTCGCCGTACATCCAAGCGCACAAAAGCCTTGTTGTCTGAGATGGTAACCGTGCAGGGTGACAAAATCGTCCAGCGCGTTAATCGTCTTGTCCCGAATCTAAAGTAGGACTATCGGATCTTTTTTGGTGCGACTGTTGGGTGTTTTCAACTGACTACATGTCGACGCCCAGGGGTTTGCAAAGGAGTAACATATGGCAAGAGTAAAAGGTGGTCCTAAAGGCCATCTGCGTCATAAAAAAATGTTGAAATTAAGCAAAGGCACTTTCGGCACCCGTCATCGGCTTTTCCGGCGGGCAAATGAAACAATGCTGAAAGGTCTTTGGTATGCCACCCGTGATCGGCGCGTTCGCCGCCGCGATCTACGCAAGCTTTGGATTGTTCGTATTAATGCAGCTGCCCGTTTAAATGGCATTTCCTACAGCCGTCTCATCGCAGGTATGAAATCTGCTGGCATTACCCTGAACCGGAAGATGCTTGCCGACCTGGCAGTTCGTGATCCAAAAGCCTTTTCGGTGGTTGTTGGCAAAGTAAAATTAGCGTAATTCCCCTCTCTCCGCACATGAACAGGATGGTCAAAAGATCATCCTGTTTTTATTTGGCGGTAGAATAAAATATGCCCACATATCTGTTCAATAAAATGACTGTTCAGATAGACCGGGGGGATATAACCCTTCAAGAAGTAGATGCGATAGTCAATGCCGCCAATTCTCACCTGCAACATGGAGGTGGTGTTGCGGCTGCCATTGTAAGGCGCGGAGGGGGTATCATTCAACAGGAATCGGATGAGTGGATTTTTCAGCATGGATTAGTTACCCACGATCATCCAGCCATCACAGGAGCTGGCAGCTTATCCTGCCGCCATGTTATCCATGCTGTTGGCCCGGTTTGGGGTGAAGGAAATGAATCTGAGAAATTGAAACAGGCCATTGTTTCCAGCCTCCAGGTTGCCAGTGATCTAAAGTGCGTTTCAGTGGCGTTCCCCGCCATTTCCACCGGAATTTTTGGGTTCCCTGTAGAATTAGCTGCTGAGGTCTTTTATGAAGTCATCTCTTCTTTTTCTTTTTCAAATCCTCTACCATTTGTCCAAATAATAAAGATTGTGCTTTTTGATCCCTCTACATTTGACGTTTTTATTTCTGCATTTACCACTGGAAATTCCATTTCATGATCACTTCAAAAAATAATGCCAGAGTTCAGACTATCCGTTCGCTACTAAACCATCGAAAGGATCGGGATCGTACCAATTTATATGTAATTGAAGGTGTCAGATTGCTGGAGGAAGCGGTTGCTGGACAGGCACAGGTGGAAGAAGTTTTTTTTACCCGAACTTTATCTGAACGTGGGCAGGTATTGGTCGAAAAATTCAGGCAACTGGATATTCCGGTTGAAGAGATGGATGAATCTATTTTCAACCAACTGATGGACACATCAACCTCGCAGGGAATTTCTGCTATTTGCAGGAAAGAAATGTCACATCTCCCGGATTTTATCCACTTCGGCATAATAGCTGACCAACTACGAGATCCGGGCAATCTTGGCACCCTTCTCCGTATCGCTGCAGCAGCAGGCGCCCAGCTTGTCATGACAACCCGGGGATCAGTCGACCTTTATTCTCCCAAAGTCCTGCGCTCAGCAATGGGTGCCCATTTTCACATCATCTGCCTGGAAATGGATTGGGACGAAATATCAAGCTTAAGAGATGCCTGCCCTGTACGGCCGGTTTCGTATGTGGCAACCGCGGATGCAGATTTGAAATTATGGAATTGTGATTTTATTAAACCTACATTACTAATTATTGGTAACGAAGCCGATGGGGCTACAGCAGAAGGATTTCAATTTGCAGATGAGCGAGTATCCATTCCTATGCCGGGTCAATTTGAATCTTTGAATGCCGCAGTAGCAGCGGGAATTCTAATGTTCGAAGTCGTGAGACAGCGAAACAAATCGACAGAATAACCTGATACGAATAACAACCATTTCCTGAAACGAACCCACGATGAGTTTTAATCCTTGATTCCGACTCTATAAATCTCTTAATATTATTACTTTATTTGTTTAAAGTTTATGATTGTCAGGTTCTTCTGACAATCACTGCATGTATTGAATACATATTTTGGTGATAATCCACGTCCAAGTTGATCGACCAACCTGATTTCAAACTCTCCAGATGTCTCAATGAGTTTGTCTGTCAGGAATATCTCGTATCCCCCTTCACCGTAAGCCAATGCAGAACCTGTCATACCCAGAAATTTAGTATCATTTCCAATAGTACGACTTGTAATCTGCACCGTGATTCCGGGAACAGGTCGCCCCTGTAAATCGAACGCTTGCCCTGCAACACCCATCCAATTGCATGTGTGTTCGGTATTAAATAGGCCGGCACTGATATTCTCAGGCCTGGATTGAATGGAGAATGTGAACATTGATTCATCCTCCGGGGTTGGTGTTATCTGGGTAGGAGCAAATGTTGGATTTGGTTTCTGGGTTTCCAATAACACAACTTCAGCGTTGGTTTTAGTCTTCTCTACCTGCTGTATGATTTCATCTGATGAAAACGTTCTAGTGGGAATCTGTTCCTGCTGATTACCACCTCCTCCATAGGAGGTAAACGGCCAGAAATACCATCCAACAATGGCTATCATGCAAATGGTAAATATTACAGTTATTGTTTTCCAGAGCCAGGCGTAGGCTTTTATTACCTGTCGACGCCTTTTTCGCCGCTCATATCTGGCCCGTGCTGGTCCGTATTTCACACTCTCACCTTCAAGGTACAAGGATTTCGATATTCGCTCCACTCATCGCCTGGTCAACCCAATCTTTAACAACTTTTGATTGAAGGATTGATCTGGCATTAGCCGATAGCTTCCGGTTTTGATCACGCTCTATTACCTGCACAAGATGAAAACCAATGGAAGATTTTATGACCTGGCTGACCTGCCCAACCTGTAGTTCGAATGCCGCATCTTCAACTTCCTTTTGAAGAAGATAACCGCGTGGAAACCAACCCAGCTCCCCTTTTGTGGTCGGATCGGCTTCCGAAGCCAGTCCGGCAAAATCAGAACCATTATCCACCATTTGACGGTAGTTGTTGGCAGATGCTTCAAGGGTGAACAAAATCTGACGGGCATGGATCTGATCGGCTGACTCACCGATTGTGCTCATCAACCTATCCCGCTGCCAGGAAACACCCAGGGAACGAATTAATGATCTTCTGAAAGATTCAAGGGTGAAATGATTGGACTGCAGCCAATTATTAAAAGCCTCCTCACCACCACTATCTTCCTTCAGTTGATTTATTCGGTTATCAATATCTGTATCAGAAAGGATGAATCCATTCTTTCTTGCTTCCGCTTCGAGAAGCAGGGATCCGGCCAAATCATTTACCACCCTTGTTTTGATTTCTTCGGGTGAAAAAGTTTTTCCTACTACAATAGAGGCGTCTTCAAACCGTTTAAACTCTTCTTCATAATCTGTGAGCAGAATTCCCTCCCCGTTCACCCGAATAGCCATCGGAAGTGATGTTGGTGTCGGAGGTGGAGGAGTAGCTGTTGGAATAGTCTCAGTCGGTGTAGGTAAAATAGCGGCTGTGCTACATCCAGAAAGAAGAAGTACAAACACTAAAATACAAAATAGGAGGTTCTTTTTAACCATCATCATTCGTTCGATTATACCCAAGAAAAAACAGAGGTTGCCTCAAAAAAGAGTGCAACCTCTGTCCTTTTTTACTGGATCCTGATATTAATATTCAGGAGGCGGCATGGGAGCCGGTTTTTCTTTTTCCGGGACATCAGTGATCAGAGCTTCGGTTGTCAGGATCATGGCAGCAATGGATGCAGCATTCTCCAGAGCACCGCGGGTAACTTTCGCAGGATCAATAACGCCACCTTTGACCATATCCATGAATTCATCGGAAAGTACATCGTAACCAATGTTCATATTATTCTTGGATTTCTGCATCTGGCGTACATTTTCGACGATCACAGAACCGTCTTTGCCAGCATTCTCGGCAATCTTGATCATCGGAATTTCCAATGATTTACGAACAATCTTGACACCAATCTGCTCGTCTTCATTTGCCATTTTCACGCTGTCAAGAACACCCATGGCATTGATCAGGGCAACACCGCCACCGGCAACAATACCTTCTTCCACAGCGGCACGGGTGGCTGAAAGAGCATCCTCAAC
This sequence comes from uncultured Leptolinea sp., assembly GCA_964424035.1. Taxonomy (GTDB): domain Bacteria; phylum Chloroflexota; class Anaerolineae; order Anaerolineales; family Anaerolineaceae; genus Leptolinea. Next base: position 3,111 of record CAYRHB010000141.1, on the reverse strand, counting down.
ACGATGTTTTTTCTCTTTCAATTCTGTTTCAGTCGCGGCACCAACACGAATGATGGCCACACCACCAGAAAGTTTGGCCAACCGTTCCTGGAGTTTTTCACGGTCATAATCGCTGGTGGTTTTATCGATTTCAACTTTAATCTGTTCGATACGGCCTTTGATCTCTTTTTCATCGCCTTTTCCACCGACGACTGTGGTGTTGTCTTTATCAGCAACTACCTTTTCGGCACGACCCAGATCAGAAATGACAACTGATTCCAGTTTGCGACCGGTTTCCTCAGAGATCACCTGCCCGCCTGTCAGGATGGCAATATCCTGAAGCATAGCTTTACGGCGGTCACCAAATCCAGGAGCCTTGACGGCCAGAACGTTCAGCATGCCACGCAGTTTGTTCAATACCAGGGTTGCCAGCGCTTCTCCGTCAATGTCTTCCGCGATGATCAACAGGTCACGTTTACCAATCTGAACCAATTTTTCCAGGATCGGAACGATATCAGTCGCTGCGGAAATCTTCTTGTCATAAATAAGGACATAGGGTTCCGGAATTACCGATTCCATGTGTTCTGAATCAGTTACGAAATAGGGTGAGATATAGCCACGGTCGAATTGCATACCTTCGACATAGTCTTTCTCAAATTCCAGGCCTTTGGATTCTTCAACGGTAATAACACCGTCTTTTCCAACTTTATCCATTACTTCAGCGATCAGCTCACCGATCACACGGTCTTGAGCAGAAATGGTGGCAACATTGGCAATTTCTTCCTTGGTTGTCACTTCAATGGCGCTCTTTGTGATCTCACCGGCAACTGCCTTGGCAGCAGATTCAATGCCGCGCTTGAGCAACATCGGATTTGCGCCGGCAGCCAGGTTCTTTAATCCTTCGGTTACCACAGCGTGAGCCAACACGGTTGACGTTGTGGTGCCATCGCCAGCAATATCATTGGTTTTGGTCGCGGCTTCCTTCAAAAGCTGCGCGCCCATATTTTCAAATGGATCTTCCAGTTCAATTTCTTTAGCTACGGTGACGCCGTCGTGAGTAATTGTCGGTGAACCGAATTTGCGGTCAAGCGCCACATTGCGGCCTTTCGGGCCAAGTGTAGTTGATACAGCATTAGCGACGATGTCAATGCCGTTCTTCAGCTTGCGGCGGGCATCATCGGAAAAGATAATTTGTTTTGCACCCATTGTTCTACTCCTTCAATTATGGTTTGAATGATTTCTACTCAACAATGGCGAGAATGTCGCTCTCACGCAAAATGAGAAGCTTCTTGCCATCCACTTTGATTTCAGTTCCAGAGTATTTTGCGAACAAAACCGTATCGCCTGCTTTCACATCCATGGCGATGCGTTTTCCATTCTCATCCCGGTCACCATCACCAACAGAGATGATCTTGCCTTTCTGGGGTTTTTCCTTGGCGGTTTCTGGAAGGACGATGCCACCAGCGGTTACATCTTCCTGCTCGATGGGTTCGACAACCACGCGACTGCCTAAAGGTTTGAGTGTCATTGCCATTTATTCCTCCTATTGCAGTATAAATTTCGCTATTTTAGCACTCTGCGTACCAGAGTGCTAACAAACCAAAATATACCTGTTCTTATTAAGCAAGTCAAGATATTTTGATAAATTCTAATAAATATCTGATACTTATCCGCCGGAGTAGACAATCCCGTATGACCGGCAAATTTCTTCACTATCCTGAATAATTGAAAGAATTACTGTATCATCCGGAAATCCCTGCCTTACCTCATGCAGGACTTTTACTGCATCATTACAGTATGGCTGAGACTTGCGGTGAAGTCCGGCTAGAACAGAACCATAGGTGTAGTAATAGACTACAGTATTAGGACTTAGGGGCATTCCCTCAATAACGATCTTTTCATCTTTTTCCGGATCGCAATCTCGAATAGAACAACTGGTTTCAGCATCACACCCATAGATGGCACATTTTAACGGGTCGATTGAGCCTTCATAATTATGTGATTTGAAATATACAATCCCCAGTTGTCCGTAGACATCCGGGCTGTTTGGATTGAATTGAATGGCTTTTTTTACATTTCGGGCTGCAATGAAAAATTCGCCCATTTGTGTATATGTTTTTCCAATTGCCAGGTAAGGAATAGAATCACGCACTCCAAGACTTTCGTTGATTGTTGCCGCCTGTGCGAAGTATTCAACAGCTTTTTCATATTGCTTTAGCTGCCTGTAATTTAAACCAATGGATATTTGTAGAAACGTTAAGTTGGGTGTTATTTTTACTGCTTCCTTATAATCCTCAATGGCAACATCATAATTACCGAGTGATTCATTCACATAACCTTTCACCCGGTAAATATCCATTAACTTTTCTCCCTTCTCTGATGCTCTTGAGGCTGCCTCGCTAATGACCTGAAGCGATTGATCCCATTTCTGCTGATCAACAAGAATTTCCGCATAGTATGCCAATGCCAGTGTATTCTGATTATCCAACTGGATTGCTCTTACAGCATTTTGTTCTGCTTCAGTCATATACCCGGCCCGCTTCTCAGTATTTAGGGCATTATTGGCATTCCAATCCAAAACAAAAGCGCGGATTGCCCAAACATTGCTGCTCTCAGGTGAAACCTGACTGGCTTCATCTGCAGACTGTAATGCTTCCTCCAATCTTTTGGCTTTTTCTTTGTCCGTCGTTAATAAATTGGATGAATAGGTCTGGATGCGTGCCAGTTCAGCCAACATTTCGCCATTTGTAGGATCCAGTTGAGTGGCGTTGTTATAGGCTTCCATGGCTTTATTGATATCGCCGGCTGTAAAATGTGTTGTCCCCTCCAATGCGAACGAAGCGGCTGTTCTTGTTGGAGTCAATGTCGGCGAAAACAACGGTTGAACCTGTCCAATATCAACCGCTCTGACTAGCAATATTCCACCAATAATTAAGAATATCCATACCATCATTCTATATGGATCAGACACAGGTTTTACAGGTCTAAATTCAGGCCGCTTATCAGACAGATACATAGTAAATAATACTGGAAATCATAATGCATGTTTCAGAGAAATCGATATTGATCATCCCGATTCTTCCGGATTTTCTTCAATAGTACCCGTTGAAGACTCGGCTGTTGGCCTGTATT
>CAYRHB010000140.1:3317-8377 GCA_964424035.1 uncultured Leptolinea sp. | reverse complement strand
TATATCCCGAGCCGTTTGTATGCCTGATGGTCGGCCATGAATACGGTCCGAAGCCGGCCGTATATATCATCGCGGAAGACCTTCATGCCGCCTTCCCCGAGGAAGGTAGCGGGATGCAGGTAACGGCTATCCGCGCATTCCATTGTGGTGACGGCCAGTTGATCAATGAGCGCATCCAATTCTGATGATGTGCCGAATTCATCACTGATATAACCGAGGTAATTGGCTCCCTGGAATTGGAAGAATCCGCGCATGATCTCGTCAATGTTCTGGTCCTGGCTGAACGGACCTGAGACCAACAGAGCGACCTGTTTATTCTGCAGAACGGGGGTATGTGTGTTAAAAAAGATGCGGTCAAAATACGTCTTCCAGCGGGAAGATAACCACCTGTCTACCACCCTGCCGGCATAGATCAGAATATCTGCAGTCATGATTGTCGAACGATAGAATTCAATGAAATCGTCCTTCCCGGTATAAAAACACTCATTCCTGGCACCACATTTCAGGCAACCAAGGCAGTCACCTTTAATATTCAATTGATTGATATTGACTTCTTTGACATCTCCTTTAATGCGATTACGGAAGCGGGCGATCATCTTACCCAGGTTACTTTGCGGATCGTTCTCGTCATGGACGATGACGATTTTTTTGTTGCCTGTTGGCAATCTGACAGATTCCGGTCCCGGTTCATATAGAAAACTACGCGGCTGAAGGGCAGGATAGCGCCGGTGTGTGGGGGCTTTCGTTTCCACAGAGTGGATGAACCGGCGGCCAAAAGTGGTCAATTGTTCACGCCCCTCCGGTTTGAAAAGGTCATTCATATCTGCGGAGAAGGAATCAACAAAGCGCATGTCCAGGTCGTCACACACCGCCTGCATATAATTGTGGGCTGTGTGGTCGAAAAAATGGATGGATGTGGACAATGTGGCCGCGTACTTGCCGGAAAAAACATCCCGCACACCACGTTCCGAGATCAACTCAATGAACCGTTTGTAGTTCCCATGAACAACAAGCACATACAACGGGAATGCCCACAAAACAGCGTCTGCCTGACGGATCTGCTCGATCACTGAGTCAAAATCTTCCGGACTGTTCTCCAGGTGTTTTACCTGCAAGGCAACATTGAGGATCTTGAATTCATGCTGTGGGAATACTTTTTGCAGGAATCCGACATATTGCATGGTCACGCTGACATCCCCTTTGGGACTTCCGTTTAGAACAACGATTTTCATGGATATTCTCCTTTTATCTATGGCACAAATTACATGTCAAAATTGACATGATATAATAAAAAAATATCAAAACGATTCAATCGTTTTGATGGCCGATTCCAACCACTCCAGGTACATTTTTTCATATCGGAATCCCATTTCCAATGTCATGGTCCAGAAAATGTGATCCCGCGTATTTTTGAACGGGGAATGTTCATGATCAGGCAATGATTTTTCCAGATTCTGGTAACCGGCCAGGGCTTCGAGATGTAATTTCTGTTGTTCTTTCAATTCATCCAGAACATTTTGTGGATTTCGCTTTCCGGAAAAGAAAATTCGCACCAGGAATTCCTCTTTGATCTGAGAAGCTTGCGACATGGGTGTGTCGAGCCATTTTTGTAATTCCTGCCTGCCGTCATCTGTCAGATGGTAAACCCGGCGCCGCAGGGCGTCATCCTCGTTTTTCTGCGTGGATGTGACCAATTCTTCCTTTTCCATTTGCCGCAGGGTGGTGTATATCTGGCTGTGGTGGGCATGCCAGAAGAAACCGGTGGAAGTATCAATCGCCTGCTTCAGTTCATAACCGGTCATTGGCCCGTAATTCAGATAACCCAAAAGGATATTCCTAAGCATGCGTCCAGTATACTATGTCAATATTGACATGTCAATATGCAAATATTATTAATTTCTCAATTTCATGGCAGAGTGTTTCTATTCGTACGCCAGTGTTTCGCGGACTGACAACCGTGAGGCATGGGACGCGGGTGCCATACTGGAAACAGTCGCCAGCAGCAAAATCCCGAAAAGCCAGGTGAAGGAGCCGGTCCAGGAGAAGACCGGGTCCAGCGGTGACTGGAAGATCGATACCCCCACGCCATAATCCAGCAGGTAGGTGAAGGGAATGGATAACAGAATGCCCAATACCCAGCTGATCAAACCGATAATGATCCCTTCCAGAACTACGATCGATTGAATATTCCAATTGGACGCGCCAATTGCCCGCATAACTCCGATCTCGCGCGTACGTTCAAGCACATTCAGGTTCATGGTATTGGAAAGTCCCAACCCGCCAACGATAGCAATCAGGCAGGCCATGATCAACATACACCAGGCGAGAACATCTGTTGTACTCTTCTGCTGGCTGAACCATTCCGAGGCGGTCTGCACATATGAGACTCCGATTTTGCGACGTTTAAATTCCTTCTGGATGGCTTCAGAAATCCGGCTTTGGGAAACGGGATCGTGTTCACTGGTGATGGTTCGTAATTCGTAGACCCTGTTGGGCATCCCCACCAGATGACTCAGGTATTCGTAATTCGTATAGATTAGGGGAGGATTTACGTTGCCCGGCATGCGGTAAAAACCGATGATCTGCCATTTGGTCTTTTTACCATTCACCTTGATCTCAACCCAATCGTGGATCTTCAGATCCGGGCGGATAGCCCGCAGGTGGTTACCGATGACAATCTTATCCCTGTCACCCGGTTTGAGCCAGCGGCCGGATACCATCATGGGTTTGATCAACGTGGAATCCGAAGGCGGAGCAACAAATCCAATGGTGTCTTCTTTCTCTCTATCGGATTGCAACAAATTGCCTTCAATATACAGCCACCCCTCCACACTTTCGACACCCGGAACAGAATGGGCAACATTGCTCAATACTTTAAACGGGTAATCCCCATTCAGGGAAACATTAATATCAGCCAGATAGTATCCCTGGATATCTTCCATGACCTTGTCAAAGCTGGACCATAAATTAAAGACTGCGATGAAGATCGCTCCACCGAGTACCAGGGTGCCGAAAGTCAGAGATATGCGGGCTTTCTTTCGGAAGGCATTCCGCAATGAAAGAAGTAAAGGCCGGGGGATGAATTCGAATTTCGATTCCTGCTCTCCGGTGTTTTTTCCATTCCCGCTGATGCCGAAGTCGCTCAAGGCTTCACGGACCGGTCTTCTGAGGCTATTGGCCATGGGGACAATGGCGGCCAGAATGGGTGTGACAAATGAAATCAGGGCTTGAATACCAACCACTTCCGGGAAAAGCCTGACCGGCCGCAAATCATAATTCAGGAAACCCGCCATGAATCCATTCAAGAGGGATGCGCCCCAGGATGCCAGCGGTACAGATATTACAAATGCCAGTCCACCGAAAAACAAGAGCAAGGCCAGGTACATCCACAAAATTTGATCCATCCCTGCGCCTATGGCTTTCATTACACCGATCTGTTTGGTATGCTGCATCATCAAGGCAACAATGGTGTTGACGATCAGAAATCCGCTCAAAATAACTGTCAGCCAGCCAAAAAAGCTGAGAATAAAGATCACACCCTGCGTGATCTGCCAGGCAAAATGGTGCCCCGGATTGTATATGGAGACGTTGTTGACGGTAACGCCATTCCTCTCAAGCCGGTCTGTGATCTTTTTAATCACCGTGTTTACATGGTCCTGGTCGGTGGGGTTTTCAGCCACGCTGACCAACAGATAGTCGTACGCGTCGTTCACACCCAAAAATTGGGCTGTTTCGCGGGTGACATATCCATTAATAATACCGGACATGGCGTAAGGAAAATTGGTTCCACTATGCACATATCCGGCAAAATTCAAAATACGTTTTCCGCCGTCAGGCAGTTCAACACGTATGGTATCCCCCGGTTCCATACCGAGGGATCTGGCTGAATAATCAAATGCCACGCTGTGATGCTTAAGCTCCGGCAGGGAATCCAGACCTGCGGCGGGTTCCACCCGGTCAAGGCGCATTTCTTCAAATGATGCAATGGAAGAGAAGACAATGTTTGTGGTTATATCATCTGGAGTAATCCATTTGGCAATCAGCTGGTTGCGTCCTTCGGCATCACCCACACCCGGAATGTCACGTATTGCCCGAATCCAATCTTCATCCAGCGGGTAGGTGGATATCTGAGCGTGAGATGGATCTGCGGACAGATAGTCGTAGTCCATATCGCCGTTCATCATCTTGCCCATGTTATTGACCAGGCCAACAGAAAACACACCCACCAGAATGGTGGAAACCATTAATATACTGCGGGTCCTGTTACTCCAAAAATCAGACCAGACTTTTCGCCAACGGGTATCCATGGTCAATTGTTGATCGCTGAGCGAAGAATCCCGGGTTTGGTGGTGGGGGACCATCGCGCAGGATTGGAACCATGGTGCTGTTCGTCAAGCATCATACCGTCGGAGATCATCGCTGTGCGATGTGTCCGGTTGGCCAGACAATCATCATGGGTTACGATGATGATGGTCTTTCCCTGTTTTGCCAGGCGGCTGAAAAGCTCAAAAATATCTTCCGCCGTTTTTGAGTCGAGGTTCCCTGTTGGCTCATCAGCAATAAGGACAGGAGGATCATTCGCAAGTGCACGGGCAATCGCCACCCGTTGCTGTTGACCACCGGATAACGCGGAAGGAAGTTTGAAGGCATGGTCTTTCAAACCCACCATGTCCAGTAGATCCAGAGCCCGTTCTTTGCGTTCGGCAGCCGGGATCTTGCCACTGAAGTCCATGGCCAGAAGGATGTTCTCCAAAATGGACAAGGTGGGGATCAGTTGGAAGAACTGAAATACGATCCCCATGTTGGAGCCACGCCAGCGGGCCATCTGACCTTCACTCATTTTGTGTAATGGAGATCCATTGACCCACACTTCACCGCTGGAAGGGCGGTCAATCCCGGTGATCATATTCAGCAGGGTGGTCTTCCCACTACCTGATTTTCCGATGATGCTGTTGAATTCACCCGCTTTGAATACAATAAAAAACCATTAAAAAACGTAAAAAAAACAATTTTTCACCGTTTATTATAAAAAACACCCCCAAAAAAAAAAAGTGTTTATC
>CAYRHB010000140.1:0-3307 GCA_964424035.1 uncultured Leptolinea sp. | reverse complement strand
GGTCAATCCCTTTAAGAACCGGATAATCTCCTGATGTCGTCCGGTATGATTTTCTAACGCCCCGCAATTCGATCATGGGTTTGTCCCGGTCGATGCCGGAGGAATTTTCATGCGTATTGATCATGGTGCTGATGTTCATAATGTTCCATTTCTCCTGGTTTTCTAAACAACATACGTTGTCCGCTGTCTAAAAGTTTTATATGCCAGTACATTCGCTCGGATCGTATTAATGCCATCTTTATTTCATCCAGGCCACAATGTATGATAAGAATAAAGAATGGATACCGGGTTTGCGGATAATGGGAATGCAATCCAGAACTTCATTCATTTACTTAGACAAGAAAACATCCCGGATTGTTTCCGAAACACTAGAGCGTTGCACCTTATAGCCGGTCATCAATATGACAATCAACGCGAATAGCAGGTTTCTATAAGGGCATCTTCAGTGATAATTTGAAGAAGTCAATTACGCAAGAATTGATTGGTATGGGAAATTCTTACAAAAAGGATGGAAAATGGAGAAACAACTGGTTATATTTGAACTGGCCGGAGAACACTTTGGAATTGAGATCGCCGTTGTCGAAAGTATTGTCAAGCTGCAGGAGATCACTAAAGTTCCCCAGGCAGCAGATTACATGGAAGGGATCACGAATCTGCGGGGAACAGTATTACCGGTCATTGACCTTGAGAAGCGGTTTGGCATTCCGGTACATGAGCGAACACGGGAAACCAGGATTGTAGTTGTCAACCTTGGCAGTCTAAAGATCGGTATGATCGTTTCTGCTGTTTCAGAGGTATTGACCATAGATGATGCGTTAATCGAACCGGCGCCTGCGCTGGTGACTACAGTCAATTCCCGGTTCATCACCGGAATAGCCCGGGTTGAGAACCGGCTTATCATTTTGCTGGATTTAAACCTGGTTTTGTCAGAGGAGGAACGCGAAAAAGCGGCTTCGATGGTTAACTAATTGCCAAGCTTTTTTAGAAACCAGTCAAATTTTCCCGGGTAATACCATATACAGGTACTGCACCCGGCTTTGACGTTTCCATGCATATATGTTATATTCAATTCGCCGGTTAACTCCGGCCGATGGAAAGCAGGTTAAATCGCGCTTTTTATAGGCAGTCATCCCGGCAAATGAAATGCCGGGTTTTATTATTAATAGATCCCTTCCACTTCCCAGCGGCTTGTTGAAATCTTTTTGGTTATCATAAGCGCGGGAATGAAGGATATGGTACATTATGAGAAAAGAAAGACATCACAACAAAGAAAACATGAGCAATAAACCATTGCGCATCATCCCCCTGGGCGGACTTGGGGAAGTAGGCAAGAATATGATGGCCTACGAATATGACGGTGACATTATTCTGGTAGACGCCGGTTTGATGTTTCCCGAGAACGATATGCTGGGGGTTGATTACATCATCCCGGATTTTAAATATCTGCTCGATAAAACGGACAAAATCAAAGCGATCTTCATCACCCACGGTCATGAAGATCATATTGGTGCCATTCATCACGTAATGGAGGCGATCAACGCGCCGATCTATGCCACACCTCTTACGCGTGGCTTGTTGGAAAACAAGCTGGCTCGCAACGGCCTATCACAAAAAACTGTTGTACATACCGTGAATGCCGGTGAAAAGGTAAAAGCCGGCCCGTTTACCGTTGAATTCTTCCATGTATGCCATTCCATCCCCGATGGCGTGGGATTTGGAATTGAATGCCCGGCTGGTCTGGTTGTGCATTCCGGCGACTACAAATTTGACCATACACCGGTAGATAACTGGCCTTCGGATTATGCCAAACTGGCAGAATTTTCACGACGCGGCGTTTTGGCGCTTCTGTCTGACTCTACAAACGCTGAACGGCCGGGTTGGACCCCATCTGAGCGGGTAATCGACGATGCGTTCAACAAGGTTTTTCGGGAAGCGGATGGACGAATCATCATTGCCAGTTTCGCTTCCCTGGTTTCACGGATGCAGCAGGTGGGGAATGCCGCCCGTCAGTATGGCCGTAAACTGGCTTTTGCCGGACCAAGTATGCTGGATAACATGAAGATTGCCCGAAAACTGGGCTTTCTGGACCTGGATGATACACTGGTCGTTCCGGTCGAAGTTGCGTTGACCATGAAGGATAAGGAAGTGGTCATCATGTGCACCGGCTCTCAGGGAGAGCCCACATCCATTCTTGGCCGCCTTTCGACCGGCACAAACCGTTTGTTTGATATCAAACCCGGTGACACGGTGGTGCTTTCTTCCCATCCCATTCCCGGGAATGAGGAAAATGTCTACCGTACCATTAACCGTCTGTTTGAACGTCAGGCCAATGTGATCTATGAAGCCATAGCCCCGGTACATGTATCCGGGCATGCCAGCCAGGAAGAAATGAAATTACTGCTGCATCTTACGCGGCCAAAGTTCTTTATTCCGATTCACGGCGAGTTGCGCCAGTTAAAACAGCATTCCCGGCTCGCGCGGGAAGTTGGCATTCCGGAGGAGAATATCGCGGTGGTGGAAAACGGCCAGGTGATCGAATTGACCGAAGATTCCATGCACCTGGACGGGAAGATCCCCAATAGTTATGTGTTTGTTGATGGTTCCAGCGTCGGTGATATCGAAGCCGGTGTGATGCGTGAACGTGAATCACTGGCGCAGGATGGCATTGTGGCGGTCAATGTGGTCATTGACCGGATGTCAGGCCGCCTGTTCCAGGAGCCGGAGATCCAATCCAAAGGGTTTGTTGGATTGAAAGATTCTGAGACTATTATGGAGCATGTCCGCAAACGAATTGGCGAGGTCGTTCCGTATTCCAATGGCAGCATAAGCCAGGATGTGGAACGCGCTGTTCGTGACGCATTGTACGCGGAAACCCACCGGAAACCGACTGTTTTTGTTTCGGTCAGTAAAGTCTAACTACTGCCAGATCCCGGTGATCAATGGGAAATCATCCAGCGCTGCCTTTCCGACATAGGGGAGATTGAAGGCGGCGCTGATCGTTTTTAAGATGGAATAATGGGTGTACGGAGTTGCCTCCTCATACCCGGCTTTTACCCTGCCTGAGATGAACACGGTAGCCACCCTTCCACCGGCCGGTTCAATCCCGCAGCAACCGTGATCGCCCTGACCTTCATCCCATGTGAGGATGATCAATCCATCCTCAGACATTCCGGGGTAGGCCTGTAATTGGTCCACCCATGGACCCAGCCAGGCATCAGCTACGTTCAGGTCGCAATCATGAGCTGAATTGCATAGATTTGGTGTAATGAAAACAAAATTCGGCAACGATCCGGAAGCCAGGTCTTTC
>CAYRHB010000139.1:0-8396 GCA_964424035.1 uncultured Leptolinea sp. | reverse complement strand
CTGATAATTATTACAAATACTATACCTCTGTTAAATAAACCCGGCGAGGGGTTTCCTCGCCGGGCGTATAACGTTTGAGTTGTTTTTATGATTCGGGATTCTTAGCTTTATATTCGACCGCTGCCATTGATTTGTAGAGATCCCACCGTTTGGCTGCGTCATCGGTGACTTCTTTCATCAGCAATTCGGCACGTGATTCGTCGGACTGCAGGAGCATGCGATAACGGGTTTCCTTATATGCGTATTCTGAAACCGGGATCGTCGGGTCTTTGGAGTCGATCTGGAGCGGGTTCTTACCCTGGTCAACCAGAGCCGGGTTGTAGCGGTACAACGGCCACATTCCGGAATTGACAGCGGCTTTCTGCTGGTCAAGGCCGCGCCGCATATCGATACCATGGTTGATGCAGTGGCTGTAGGCGATGATCAATGATGGGCCGTCGTAGGCATCGGCTTCAAGGAAGGCTTTGAGCGTCTGGGCATCATTGGCTCCCATGGCAACACGTGCCACGTAGATATACCCGTATGCCATGGCGATCATACCCAGGTCTTTCTTGGGTAATCCCTTGCCACTGGCGGCAAACTTGGCTACAGCGGCGCGCGGGGTGGCTTTGGAAGCCTGTCCGCCGGTATTGGAATACACTTCGGTATCCAAAACAAGGACGTTCACATTGCGGCCGGAGGCGAGCACGTGATCAAGGCCGCCGTATCCAATATCGTAAGCCCAACCGTCACCACCCATAATCCAGACGGATTTCTTTACCAACATGTCAGCCAGTGAAACAAGCTGTACTGCCATTGGGTCTTTATTTCCAGACAGCTTCTGTTTTAAGGTCTCAACACGTTCGCGCTGGGCTTTAATGCCGGCATCAGTGGTTTGATCGGCGTTGAGCAGATCTTTCACCAGGCTGTCGCCAAGGACGGAAGCGAATTTGGACAGCAATTCGCACGCAAACTCATACTGTTTATCGATTGTGAGGCGCATACCAAGACCGAATTCGGCATTGTCTTCGAACAATGAGTTCGACCAGGCTGGACCTCGTCCGTCTTTGTTGAAGGCCCAGGGAGTGGTGGGCAGGTTGGCACCGTAGATGGAGGTACAACCGGTGGCATTGGCCACGACCATGCGGTCGCCAAAGAGCTGGGATGCCAGTTTGATGTAGGGGGTCTCACCGCAGCCACCGCAGGCTCCAGAGAACTCAAACAACGGCTGGAGAAGCTGGGAGTTTTTGACAGTGGTCGGTTGGAACGCGGACCGGTCAACTTCGGGAAGCGTAAGGAAGAACTCCCAGTTGTCACGTTCCTGTTCGCGGATGGGAGGCTGCTCGCCCATGTTGATGGCTTTAAGGCTGGTATCTGATTTGTTTTTGGAGGGGCAGGCTTCCACACAGAGGCCGCACCCGGTGCAATCTTCAGGAGCTACCTGGATGGAGAATTTCATGCCCGGCAGTTCTTTGAATTTGGCATCGGTCGATTTGAAGGTCGCGGGAGCATTCTCAAGGAGCTTCGGATCGTAGACCTTCTGGCGGATGACAGCATGCGGACACACGAAGGAGCACTTACCGCACTGGATACAGGTATTCGGATCCCAGACGGGGATCTCGAGGGCGATATTGCGTTTTTCCCACTGCGATGTACCGGTCGGGAAGGTTCCGTCTGCCGGCATGGCAGACACGGGAAGCTTATCGCCTTCAAAGACAATGATCCTTCCCAGAACATCCTTCACAAATTGCGGGGCGGCATCTGGGACGCTGGGCCGGCGGGTAAGCGTGCTGGTCACCTTGTCTGGAACCTTGATCTCATGCAGATGGGACAGGGCGGCGTCTACGGCATCGTAGTTCTGCTTCACAACAGCTTCACCACGCTTCCCGTAGGTCTTCTTGATGGATTTTTTGATCTCGGTGATCGCCTGTTCCCGCGGAAGAACACCGGAAATGGCAAAGAAGCAGGTCTGCATGATGGTATTCACGCGGCCGCCCATGCCGGTTTTCTGAGCTACGGCGCTGGCGTCAATGGTATAGAATTTTAATTTCTTGCTGATGATATCTTTCTGAACTTCCTGGGGCAACTTATCCCATACTTCTTCCGGTCCGTAGATGCTATTGAGCAGGAACACGGCGCCCGGAAGTGCGTAGCGGGTCATATCGAAGCGTTCAAGGAAGGAATACTGATGGCAGGCGACGAAATTGGCTTTGCTGATCAGGTACGGCGCGCGAATGGGTTTGGGGCCGAAGCGCAGGTGTGAGGTAGTAACTGAACCGGATTTCTTTGAGTCATACACAAAGTAACCCTGGGCAAAGTTGTCTGTCTCTTCACCGATGATCTTGATGGAATTCTTGTTCGCGCCAACAGTACCGTCGGCACCCAGACCAAAGAAGACACAGCGTACCGTACCGGTGTCTTCAATGTCAAAATCCTCATCATAATCGATACTGGAGTTGGTGACATCATCAATGATACCGACGGTGAAATGGTTCTTGGGAGCATCCTTGCCGAGTTCAGCGTAGATGCCATTGACCATGGCCGGGGTAAATTCTTTGGAAGAGAGACCGTAACGCCCACCGACGATAACAGGGGCGGATTTGAAGGTCGCGGTTCCGTTGGTAAGGCCTTCGTTAATGGCGGCGACCACATCCTGGTAGAGGGGTTCACCCGTGGCGCCGGGTTCCTTGGTGCGGTCCAAAACCGCGATCTTCTTGACAGAAGCCGGAAGCGCTTTGAGGAATTCGTCTGTCGGGAAAGGCCGGTAGAGGCGGACGTTTACAACACCGACTTTTTCACCTTTTTTGTTCAGATACAGGGCTGTTTCTTCCGCGGTCTCTGAACCCGAGCACATAATGACGATGACTTTTTCGGCATCTTTCGCACCGAAGTATTCAATCACCTGGTATTTTCGGCCGGTGACCTTGGCGAATTTATCCATGTATTTCTGGACGATACCCGGAGTGGCAACATAGTACGGGTTGACTGTCTCGCGTCCCTGGAAGTAGACATCCGGATTCTGTGCGGTTCCACGAAGTACCGGGCGATCCGGCGTCAGTCCGCGCTGGCGGTGTTCGAGAACGTATTTTTCTTCAACAACGGCACTGATATCGTCAACGGTCAGGCGTTCGATCTTGTTGACCTCGGCAGATGTTCGGAAGCCATCGAAGAAGTGAACAAAGGGTACGCGCGATTCAAGTGTTGCCGCATGAGAGATAAGGGCCATATCATGGGCTTCCTGTACAGAACGGGAAGTCAGCATGGCAAAACCGGTGGAACGGGCCGCCATCACATCGCTGTGATCGCCATAGATCGAAAGTGCCTGGGCGGCCAGCGAACGGGCGGATACATGGAAGACCGTGGCGGTCAATTCACCGGCGATCTTGAACATGTTCGGGATCATCAGAAGAAGACCCTGAGACGCTGTAAAGGTGGTGGTTAAAGAACCGGTCTGCAGAGCGCCGTGTACGGCTCCCGCGGCACCGCCTTCAGATTGCATCTCCATGACTGTTGGAATAGTTCCCCACAGGTTTGGGTGTTTTTGACCCGCCCACTGATCTGCCCATTCACCCATGGTGGATGAGGGTGTAATGGGAAAAATGGCGATTACTTCGCTGAGCTTGAACGCGATGTCTGCTACAGCTTCGTTGGCGTCAAGAGTTACTTTTTCTCGCTGCATTTGGCTTACTCCATTCACAAAAAATTTCCGGGAGGCTCTTTATGCCGCTCGGTTGGGTTTGTTGATATTAACCCGCACTTCCGGCAGGGTTATTCATCCAATTTCGAAGTATAAGTCGCTATAATTTCCTCTATAAGTACCAAAAATCACCGAAAATGCTGTTATCATGCAGCATTTTTCAAGTGGTCCATGGCCAGCAACAGGCAGGCCAGGGTTTTTCCATCGTGGATCTGATTTGATTTGACCATTTCCCACACTGTGTCCATGTGAATGGCCTGAGTCTGTAGAAATTCATCATCGTCATGTTTCAAAGGAGCCGCATACAATCCGGCCATCAAGTAAACATGCATATATTCCGATGAGTATCCCGGTGCCAGGAAAAACTCGCCCAGTTTGGTGACATTCCGGGCAGCCATTCCGGTCTCTTCACGGATCTCACGTTCCGCGCACAATTGGGGGTCTTCGTTTTCTTCCAATGTACCGGCAGGAAGTTCCATTAGAGGACCTTTCGCCCCCATGCGGTACTGGTTGACAAAAATAATCCGGTTCTGGTCATCAACAGGAACAATGGTCACAGCCCCGGAGTGTTTTACACAATCATATGTGGTTGTGCGGCCATCGGGCAGGCGGACTTTTACCTTTTCCACGGTGAAGGCGCGTCCGCGGAATACTTCTTCTTTATCCAACCATTCAAAATTCATTATTTGCTTCTGGGGAATCCATTTAGAGTTTTTCGGTCGTTATTATACCTTGTTCCGGATATTCCTTTATATAGTCATTAAGGGTGATATTTCAGGTGATTTCGGGGAAAGGCTACAGGTTCTTTGATGATCTCCCGATGACGTTTTCTCAAAATGAAAAGACGCACTGGCGGGTGCGTCTTTTCATTTTGAGGATGGATCGAGAATCTATCGAGGAGTTCTCGGAATACCCGTGCTATGGTATACGCAGCATCTTGCCGGCGTAGAGCTTGTATGGTTCAGGCAATTCATTAGCTTCCACGATCTGACTTGGATCAATATCTCCGTACAGGCAGGAAATGGTATAGAGGGTTTCACCCGCTGCCACCTGATGCATAGCCGGATGCGCACGGATCCAGCGGTGGCCGAATCGACTTTCCGGCCATTCACCGGTCTGCGGGATTTTGAGGACAAAACCGACATCCGGTTTGGATTCAAGCGATAATCCGTTGGCGTTCAGAAGATCGAGCGGGTTGAGGTTGTACCGGCGGGCAATACAGAAAGGCCATTCACCTTTATTAAGCGAATAGGTTTCAGGCCGGTCCGTGTAGGTCACGGTATCATCGTCGTCATCTTCCTCATCATCATCGGATGATACGGATTTTGGCGAAGACCCGCTGACGGCTTTGGCCGGAGGCATTTCTGCGGCGGCAGACATGGCCATTTGCATATCCTGCTCTTCAGCATCGAACAGGGAGAGTACGGTTGGCGTGGGATTAAATGAACCCAACCTGGAAGCTTTCATCGTACAGCCGCTGGTTACTATTAGCAGTAGAATTGAAATCAAGGAAAGGGCGATATAAACCTTTTTCATTTGAATAGCTCCTTCCACCTCGACAGGCAGCATTCACCGCCATGTAAAATGTCAGAATCGGTGTGTACTGGCATTGGTGCAAGAAGCGCGCCAGAGAATTGACGAATTGAAAGGCATTTATGAAAATCTATTTTTCCTGTTCCATCACCGGGGGAAGGAACGATCAACCGGATTATCAACACCTGGTGAATGCCCTGCTCGCAGATGGACATGTGATTCCCACAGCCCATCTGGCTGACGCTGATATCTTGTCCCTTGAGCAGGTTGTAGAACCTGAGGATGTATACCGGCGCGATGTGGAGTGGGTGACCGGCTGTGATGTCCTTGTGGCAGAAGTTTCGACCCCTTCACATGGTGTGGGATATGAGATTGCTCTGGCAGAATCATTGAGTAAACCGGTTTTCTGTTGCTATCGCATGGGAAGCCGCGTTTCAAAAATGATCCTGGGAAACACATCACCAGGCTTCCGTGTATTCTGTTATTCTGATATTACTGAAGCTGTGGAGGAAGTGAAGGTCTTCTTAAAGGGATTTACCGGATTGTGAATGTTATCTGACAGAAATATGACTTTCGGCAATGGTCAGACAACCACATGGGGAGTAAGATAGGTTTAGTTCGGTACGCCGGACAACAATGGATCATATCGCTGTCTCCTCCTTTGGCGAAGGCCTCCGCCGGGTCTCTGACCACCCCCGGCGGAGGCCACTTTTTAACATATTAGAAAATTCGGAAGACTGTATGCATCAGATTTTATTCTTCTGGAAATAAAACCCAAGATTTAGAAAAATAAACCAATCGTAGGCTATCATTATCTGTATTGCGGAAAGTGGGAATCATGGGCATTTTGAATTAAGAAATGCCAAATTATTCAAGCGAGAGAAACGTGCTATGTCTAGTGGAACAAATAGAATCGGGTTGGCTATATTTCTTCTGATGGGAATCCTTTTTATTGCATTTCCAGGACAGATGGTTTTCGCAGAGAATTTTGAAACACTTCCCTCTCAAACACCCTATCCCACTCAATCGCCGTATCCAACATTCACCCCCATGTCACCGGTGGCTGTTTTTCAACCGGAATCGGTAAACACTGCCGAACAATTGCGCGATGCAGTTTTTTACTCGCTTCAGGGCCAGATATTACCGGGAGAATATGAAATTCGATCACAATCCGATTCTGGTGCCGGAATCAAAGGGTTGGATTACTGTTTTGACTTATATAGAGGAAATTTAAAAGGGAATGTGTGTTTCGGAATAGTCGATCGCGCAGGTGATTCATTGAGGGATATATTGTTCAAATATGCAGAATTTCCATCTGCATCCATACAATTGGGAATCAGGTCAAATCTCTATGATACGGGATCTTCATTCGCTCTCTTTATATTGGACACATCGTGGTTGGTTGAAGTTTCATTGCCAAAAATCGATGAAATTGAATCCAAGGAAAATATTCTTGAGATTGGAAGATTAATTACTGAATACCTGATCGTATATCCCGGGGATACCCCAAAAACATTGGAATCTGAAGACAGCTCTGAACCAAATGGAACAAAGGACGAAGTAGTGTTTACATGGCCGGACCCTGAACCCATTCTGCCGTACTTAATTCAGGATATTGATCCGACTCTTTGCCCGAATTGCTCAAACCGAACAATGTATAGTGTTCAATTGCATCCGCTCGGCTTTATATTTAAGGTTATCCATGGGCAGCAACAGGGTGATCCTCGTCCTGAACACGAAACTCCGGGCTATTTTATCCACCAGATCCAACTTTTTCCTGATACCTGGCCAATGGATGAATACATAAACTATATCCGTAGCGGAACAAACCTGCCACAATTAATAAAAGGAAAATCATATATTTACACCGATCAACTTTCTCCAGGAAAAATAACTTTGGCAGGTAAAAGCAATGTGATGGAAAAAGGTATGCTCTTGGGATCGGGTAATGATAGTGAAAATGTTGAATTGCTAACCGGGGAAGCATTGGCTCGCGTTCCAGAAGAGGGATTATTGGTACCAGATATGGTTTCCGTTCCATCTTTAATGCTCAATGAAAATCTATCTTCCGAGTATGTGGATAATATCTGGGTTTCCAAGGGGGAAACATACCAGCAGGAATTATCACAGGTTGGAGATGATATCTGGGGGATCGACCTCTGGGTAACTTTAAAAAAGCCCGGAAAACGTTTGGCTGCTGCTGTATATATAGTTGATAACGAAACATTTCTGCATTACCAATGGATGGAAAACCCTCAGGCAAATACTCCGATCCTTCTCATGCATAATTGGATTGTTGAGGATGGCCCCTATATCGATTCCCACCAATTTGGGCAGGCAAAGAAAGTTTCCGTGTATGTCTGGCTTGATGGAGAATTGGTTAAAGAACTTCCTCTGGATATCGTAAATGATTGAACTTATTAAATACTCACTCGCTGTATGCATGTTATTAAGTCCATTCGCAAATCCATATCAGCCCAGCATGCCTTTGGAAGGACAGAAAACCGCATCGGATACAGTTCTGAGACCGGAAGATTACCTGCTGACCCTGGACGATCTGCCCCCGGCTTTTCTTGAAAAATATGAGGATGACGATTTACAGTTTGCCTTTCCTCTGCAAATGAAACTTCCCAATTACTACCGGGCAGTGAATGAATTACGTATCGCCCATTCAAAAAAGGGCATGGGGATAAAAATGTCGATTAGTATCGGTGTTCCCGAATATTGGGATGATATGGCCATAGGTGCATATCCTGCTGAAATGGGAGCATCTGTGAACGCCCTTGAAGGAAATTGGGAAACCGGTGTAAAGATGAAAATCTCAAGTTGGACATTGGTCCGTTTTGTGAAAGGCAATATATTGGCTGAACTTTCCTACCGTGGACCAATTGATGACGTGGTTTTGCTGGCTAACGCACTTGCAGAAAAACTACCTTCAGAACTTCCCGGTCCGGATACATGGCAATTGGAATTGCCCCCGGCAAATCGAAATGTCAGCCTGCCAAACTACTACTTGTTTGACTTTAAGATCGTCCATAATGACCATACAGATATTCTTTCTCTATGGGATCCATATGAACATATAGCCTTTAGAACCCGTTATCCCTTTTCCCGGTTTACAGAAGCCATATACGACCTGCAATCGGGAATCTATGTACAAAAAATGGAAGTTGCTCCCACTGTGGAG
>CAYRHB010000138.1:0-8471 GCA_964424035.1 uncultured Leptolinea sp. | reverse complement strand
AGTAATAAGCGGCCGAGGTGACACTCTTAACCATGCAAACCCCGTACCAGTTCTGGTTACGGGGTGTAAATTCTACATAAATTGTTTCTAGAAAGAATGCAGGATATACTGCCCGTCGATACGTACGGTGGCATTGCCGCCGAAAAGGATGCGGTCGGCGCCGTTCACGGACGTGAGTTTGATCTTCACAATATTCGGTTGCTCACGGGATGGTCCCTGCTCCAGTGACATATCGCCCGGCCAGATGTTCTCTGAGAGCAGATAATACCCGAATGCCGAGTTACCCGAACCGGTGGCGGGATCTTCCAGGTAGCCGAACCGCGGTGGAAAGACCCGGGTGCGGAACCGGTTGGATGGATGGGCTGTCTGCGGGGTGAATACCAGGGTGATGTCATAATCATGCGCCAGACTGAACTGCCGTAACTTTTCCTGATCGGGACGCATTGAAAGGACGGAATCCAGCGTTTTGACCGGCACCAGCAGGGTGCGAAGGCCGCCATCGATCACGCGGATGGGCAGCTTCGGGTCGATGTCCGCGGCTCCGATTCCCAGCGCGTGAGCCACATCCTCCACAACCGGTTGTTGATCGGGGTACCGCGGTGCGGGCGCGGTGATGTAGACGGCATCCTCATCCTTGATGTGATTGTAGGCTGTCAACTCACCGGCTTTCACCCGGAAGGTCACGTCCGCTTCGGGGCTGGATCGCAGCAGGTCATACAGGATGGCAATGGTCGCGTGACCACAGAAAGCCACCTCGCAATCGGATGAGTAATAACGCAGGTTGTATTGCCCGTTGTCCCGCCAGACGAACCCCACCTCACTGACAAAACCCTTGAGTTCATAGCCAATGCGCTGCATTTCATCTGCTGTCAATTCGTCTGGACTATCCAGCCAGATGAAACCGGCGGGATTGCCGCTGGAGCCGTTGCCTGTGAAGGCATCGATCTTTTTAAACGCCAATGATTTCATGGAGATCCTTCTACTGGATGAAGGTGCGGTCATTGTTAAGATGTGACGGTGCTGTGAAAAAGATCAGTCTCAGGTCTTCCGTGCCACCTGTCAGTCGATGGACCGCGCCTTCGGGTACTTCGAATATGTCACCCGCTGCCACCTGTTGGTGGACCATCCATTGTACACTGCCGGTTGCCAGTTGGCCCAATTCAAATATTCCGTTTCCGTCAAGGATCTGATATACCTCGCTGCCGTGGTTGTGGTAATGGGCGGGTAACTTCCTGCCGGCTTTAAGGCAGGCCAGGTACAATGACCGGGCATCGTTGGTTAATTGCAGTACCTGTAAATCCGATTCTTCATCCTGAACCAGATTTTCAAGTAGGCTGTTGATATTGCGAATTTCCATAATATTCTCCCTGAATGTACTATACTGAATAAAAATATTACATAGTGGATTATATAATATATAGGAAGAAAATACAATATACCGGACAAACGGAGAGTATATGATTGACCACATCAATGATCAAATATCGCAAAACCTCAAGCTGCTGCGCAAAGACAGGGGCATGACCCTTGACGATCTGGCGGAGGTTTCAGGCGTCAGTAAAAGTATGTTGAGCGAGATCGAACGCGGCGGGACCAACCCGACCATTCTGGTACTGTGGAAGATCGCTGAAGGATTGCGGGTTCCCCTCACCCGGCTGACAGATCCGGCGGAATCAGATCTCTCCGTTGTCCGCGCAAATGAACAATCGGTGGTGACCGAAAACACCGATTACAGCATTCGAACCATATTCCCCTATTCCGGGAGGATCAACGCCGAAGTGCTATCAATCACCCTGCCGCCGGGTGGCAGGCTGGCGAACAACGGACATCGCAGCGGAGTGCACGAGGTGATCCTGGTGACGCAGGGGACAGTGACACTGGTTTTGAATGGAAAATCACAAACCCTGTACAACGGAGACGCGGCGCGCTTTGACGGCTCAATGCCGCATGAACTGGTCAACGGGCTGGAAATTCCCGCCCGGTTGGAAAATATTTTATTCTATAAATAAATACCACTACTCGCGCCTGGTCTGTAGTGGACGGGAATACTGCCAGAACCAGGCTGTCATGAATTCCAGGCTGGGTTTTGAATGTGCGCATTTACCCACGAAGCGCACCAGTTCAGCCGCGTCTGTACCCAGGCGCTGACCGTTAATGCGCAGGAAGAGGTCAACTTCCGCAATGGCCGCGCGTTTGTTGCCGTCATGGAACGGGTGGTTCTGCAGAACCGCCTGTAGCAGCACGGCACATTTTTTGTATAGTCCGGCGTATACCTCGCGTCCATCGATGGTTTCCTGCGGCGCGGTGAGGGCGGAGCGTAAAGCGTCCAGGTCGCGCAGGCCTTTTTCTCCGCCGGTCTCCTGAATCAACCGGTAGTGGATGTACAGCGCCTGTCCGGGAGTGAGGTATACGGTCATCGCGCCAGGTCCTCCAGCGCGGAGCGGTATTCTTCCAGAAAGCCTTCCAGGTGGGCGGCAAAGTCGGGATCCACTCCATTTGCCGGGATGGCTTTTTCCACCTTGGTCACCACCAGACGGTGTTCTTCTTCCTCCAGTGCCAGGTTGACCTCGTCGCCGTCGGATAGCTTCAGGCTGTCCATAACCTCGCGGGGTAGGGAAAGTACGATACTGTTACCGGTCTTGAACAATCGACGCAGCATGGGCGCCTCCTGTTGCAGGTTGAGATGTACTTACAGTGTAAGTATAGCACAGGGTTTAATTGTTGGAATTGAACAATGATGCAGGCCGGGTCAGGACCCTACCTGCCTGGTTTTGTTTAATTTTTCCATGGCAGGGATAAACCGTCCGGCAGCGCAACTTTCAATCAATATGGATAACCGCTTCAACCGTGTCTCTTCTTTTTTCGCGCTGACCACATACCAGTTGGCTACCTTACGGTATGAGGGTGATTGGGAATTGTAGAATTGCCATGCAGCTTCATTTTCCTGAAGAATTCCGGCATAGGGCTCAGGCAGGTCCGGGCTTCGGTTCGCATACGTGAATTCCCCGAAAACTTTCTCCTGCCGGTTTTCATACGCAGACAACCCGGGCGGTTGCATGCGTCCGATTCTGATCAACTCTTCGACCCGCTTAATGTTGGTTGGACTCCAAAGACTGCCGGATTTGCGGGGAGAGAACCGGTTTGTATAGCTTTCGTCATCCACCTTGATTCGAACTCCGTCGATCCACCCGAAACACAGGGCTGCATCCAATGATTCGCGGTATGTAATTCCTGTTTTGCTGGATCTTTTATTGTAATAACCGACCCAGAGTTCACGGGTGTCGGCGTGATGCTCGGCCAGCCATTCTGTGAATGCTTCCGGTGATGGAAAGTAGTGAATGTCCAATGGAATGGCCTCTTTCACGGTGTCAATTGTCCAATCTGGTCGAGATGGGTCTTGGCAATGGCTGGCGTACATATCCTGTCATGGCTGGTACGTTTCGAGTAGGTTGGGTCGCGACCTATCCTACTACTTTACGTTCGGATGGAATGGCCATCGTACGTCTCCCTGTATAACAGGAAGGATTCTACCATCTGGAATAATTTTAGATTTGCAGTGGGTGAGTCGCAACCCAACCTAATTAAGCGATGCAGCCATCTTCTCGAACACCGGCAGCCAGGGGATGACTTCCTCCGGCAGATCGCCCAGCTGAATGTGGGCAGAAAATACAATACTGTTGAAAGGTCTTGAACAATCGATACAGCATGGGCGCCTTCTGTTGCAGATCGCGATGTACTTACATCGTAAGTACATCATTAATGGTTTTTGTGTGAATAAAAGTATAATGTGGTTTCAACGATGCAAAATTAATTCACTACAGCCTGATTGTTTAAACAACTTTATGCGGAATCCAGAAGGACTTTTATTATGACCTTATCTTCCTCCAAAAATATTGCCGGCAATTATTATCCAAAATACACTACAAATAATCGCATTGCAAAAATACTAATGAGTCATTTCTTAAAGTCTTTTGACACGTTGGTGGAAATTGTCGCCCCTAATTCCATTCATGAAGTGGGTTGTGGTGAGGGATATATCATTTCACGTTATGCATTAAAGGGGTTGATCCTTAAAGGAACAGACACATCAAAAGAGATTATTTCTCAGGCAATTCAAAGGAATGATTTGTTGGACCTGGGAATTCTCTTTGAAACCAGGAGCATCGAGGAGCTGGGAGAAGAAGATAAAGCCGACTTGATTATTTGTAGTGAGGTATTGGAGCATGTGGAAAATCCCCAAAAAGCATTGGGCATACTCTCAAATCTAGCCTCTCCATATTTATTATTAAGTGTCCCGAATGAACCTTTATGGAGAGTATTGAACATGTTCCGTGGAAAATATCTTTTGAACCTGGGTAATACACCCGGTCATATAAATCACTGGTCAAAAAAAGGGATCGTTCAACTTGTGGAAAGATATTTCCAAATATTAAAAATTGAGACACCGGTCCCTTGGACAATTCTGTTGTGTAAAAGAAAATAAATCGCTGTTTTCCGAATGTAAATTTCGGGCTAATTTTGTGAATATCTTTACTTTCTTGTTTCCAGCAAAATTGCCACCAGGTAAAGCAATACATCACCGCCAATTGTAATAATTCTAGAAAAAACTATTACTGGATACAGGGTGGTTGGACTCATCAAATTCCCTAAAAGAGAAAACAAAACCAGTTCTCGAATTCCAATACCACCGGGCGCACCTGGAGTTAATAATCCAACTAACCAGGCAGCTATATAAGCTCCGATAATGATGGAGATATTTTCAATAGATACCAGGTGATTAGTATCTCTCAGAATAACCAGACCCACAAAGATACCAGCGGACGCAAAATGAAATAGAAAATAGGCCAGTGAGGCATGTGCAATATTTATCCCTAAGATTTTTTCTAATATTTTGTAAGCAATAAAAATTAAAAAAGGAATAAATAGTAAATAGAAAGGAGATACATTCGTCACAAAAAGTGGCAGTAAACACAGGCAAATATAAACTCCTGTGGAAGATATCAAACCAAGTTCCCAGAAAACTGAATACCCCATTGCTTTATTGGAGTAGTTGTAAGTATTTCCCAGCAATTGTCTTCCGACAAATTGAAAAATGGTTCCAGGGATATATTTGGCTAATTGCGATCTGCCATATATTTTGGCAGATGATAGAAATGGAATCTTTAGGTCGAGGTGGTGAAGAATTTGCTGCCATCCAACGACGAGAAAAAAACTAATGCAACCATATAAAAGACAAAAGAATACGATGTATACCAATCCCCATACACCTATCCCTGACCATTCTATTTTTTCTTTATATCCCAGGATGCGATATACAACATAAACCAATCCAAAGAAACTTATGATACTTCCCAGGTAGTTCAGCCATTTTCTTTGGCTAAAAATTTTCTTTAATAAAATCATTTTTTAAATAAGAGAATTGAGTTATTAATTATTTAATTTTTTAGCTGGATCTAACAATTCACACATTCTTTGTGAAAGATACACGGGATTACCAAATATCTCCTGAATATTGCTTTTTATACTTTCTTTTTCGTTATCAAATTGCTGTATATAAAAATCCTGCAATATTTGTCTATTGGCTCGTAAACCATCCCCTAAAATACCAAGAGTGAAAAGGGTAATACCAAATATCAAAGACGTTCCACCAATAGACAGGGATTGTACATATCTTCCAATCCCGGAATCACCCATTAGAAAGAGAATCAAGAACCGAAAAACCAGGAGTACTCCAGTGATAACAAAGGGTAAACCAAACATTCCAAATGTCTTTAGGGGCTCATAAAGGAAAAACGAACGGATAATTGCTCCGGATTGGTTCCAAATGAAATGGATTATTCCTTTATGAAGGCGGGACGGGCGATATGTAGGATTGGTTTCTGTTGGAATAACTTCTATTCTTAGTCGTTCTTTTCCAGCTTGTATTAGTGTTTCTAATGTATAGGAATAAGGATTATGTACCTGCAACCGCAAGGCCGCATATCTCGAATAGGCTCTGAATCCACTGGGAGCATCTGGAACTTCTGTACCCGATATTTTTCGAAGAAACCAACTTCCAGCAACTTCAAGTAGTCGTTTAGGCAACGAGAAGTTTTTGTTTTCTCCCGGATTGCGATTTGCTATAACCATGTCCGCAGAATTATCTAATATCGGTGAAATTAACGAATGAATGGAATCGCATGGATATTGGTTGTCTGCATCAGTGTTTACGATGATATCAGCGCCCAGTCTTAGCGATGTGTGAATACCCGTCATAAAAGCGTTTGAAAGTCCACGGTTCTTTCTATGCCTGACAACAACATCGGCGCCATTCTTTTTTGCCACTTCAGATGTATTATCCAAAGACCCATCATCAATCACAAGAATGATAATTTCATCAATACCTTCAATCTGCCGTGGAATCTCTTGTAATACATTCATAATGGTCTGAGATTCGTTGTATGCTGGAATTTGAATTACCAATCTTGTCATCTTAGACCTGTTACCTGGGTGTATTAAAATATTTTTTGCACAGCAGTTTCAAGAAATGAAAGTTTGAATACAAGAACATCAAAGCGTGTAAGAAAAAGCATAAAGATCATTAGAACCAGGATTTTGGTATTATACATGGATTTTCACTCTGATCTATTTCTTAGACAATATAAACAATTGATTGGCTCCAGCTAAAAAACGACGGTAATAGTTAATTTTCAGACCCGACTTGTCTGATATCTCAGATAATGAGGAAAAGACAATCAGTTTTTCGTGTTCATCGCAAGCACTACGGCTAAACAATCCTATGCGAGCGCCTAATTTATAAAAAGTATTAAAGGATGGATGTGGAGTGGTAATAATAATCCTCCCTTTTTCTTTAATCATCGAGCCCAATATTGTGAGAATTGTCTCTGGTTTGTGTATATGCTCGATTACTGCCAGCATGACAATCGTATCAAAGGAACGATCTACCGGTAACTGAGCAGTAAAATCCCACCCGGGATGATCTTCCCTGGCAATCTTTACAACATCATCATCCTGGTCGAAACCTATATATGATTTCGCAGAGATGTTTTCAACTAGTTGCCCATTACCGCAACCAAAATCCAGGACATCTCCTGAAATGAATTTTTTAACTGTATTTATCCGTTGACGTTGTAGAAATGAGGATAGCAAGCCCTGTCTTGATTGATCTGACATTTTGGATTCCTTTTAGAAAACTGTGAGATTTTTAAAAAAGATTTTTTCTTATAAATGTGGTCATAAAAAATATAGCGTGAGGTTCTTTTTCGTCTCCTTAGGTGAATCTCATTGCTAATCGAAAGATGATTCCACCCTTTTTGTTCTCAATAAATTACCTCAATTATTTCGTTCAAAATTCCTGGTAAAAATGCCGCCAGCAAGTATTGTTCGTTATTATAGACGTAATACTGTTACCTGCAGGAAAATGTCAGGCATGGCTTCATTGTGCATAGAACAGGCCTGGTTTTATGGATAAGGTGGTAATGAATAGTCTTTTGTTGCAGAAAAGGTAATGACAAGGCATACAGTTTATTTGAAAAGCGATGCCGCCAACTGCTCGAACACCGGCAGCCAGGGGATGACCTCCTCCGGTAGATCGCCCTGCTGAATGCGGGCAACTTCGGCGTCAAATTCACCCCCAAAAGTACCCAGGTTGATGACCAGTGCCGTGTACCCGTCTTCCCCAGGGAAAATGTACGCCTTATAAATGGGGTAATTGCCGAAGTACAGCCCGGCTTTGTAACGCAGGAAGCCGCGCCCGTTCGGTAACAGTTCAACCCCTTCAAGTGTGCCAGCCTCGAAGGCTGTCCATTCATCGGCCGTCATGAAGCGGTCATATTCCGTGCCGGCGGTGAAATCATAGGTCGAATGGACCAGGAAGATGCGGCTCCAGCCGCTGCCGGAGAAGGTATCTTCAAAACCCAGGCTGACCATACGCCCGCGGACTGACGGAAGCGTCTCGGCGCTCCAATCGGCGTTGATAAACGGGGCACCGACTTCCGGAGGCAGGCACAACGATTCAATATGCATCAGCTGGAAGTAAATCTGCAATTCGGCTGCGTCCAGCGTGTAGCGCGGGGCGTTGTCTGTTCCGCGCTTGTAGGGTTCGTGCAGTTCGCGGTGTTCGAAGGTTGTCCGGCAGACAGGTGCAGAGGTGGCTGTTGGAGGCGTCGGTGAGGGTGTTTCAGTCTCAACCGGTTCCGCGGGGGCTTGCTGGCAGGAAGCCAGCAAAAGCACAACCGTTATGACAAGAGAAATGAATTTAACAATCTGCCTGGTCATAAAAAGTCATTCTGGCGTCCCTCGCCGCGACCCAAAAGAAGAATTTACGCCTTCCAGCTGTCGATCATGGCCTGCACGGAGCGGGTCATCTCTATGCTGAAGTCGGAGGCGAACTTGCGCAGATATACATCCTGTACGAAATTGGCCAAGCCTTCCTCATATTTCGGACGGCCCAGTCCTTTGAACATCATATC
>CAYRHB010000137.1:0-8498 GCA_964424035.1 uncultured Leptolinea sp. | reverse complement strand
TTAATGTGTAAAGAGGCTGACTTTTGGGGTGCACTACAACTTTTGGGTCAGCCTCCCGAAATATTCACTACTTATAGTTTGTCATCAACGGACTGAATAAGAATGCGTAATTATCTGCACTATCCTCCATTGGATAGAAATAGAACAGGAAGGAAACGGGTTTGTTCATCATGGCAAACCGGTTGTTTTGTGTCAGGTTTATTGTGACATCTTCCCATTCTCCAAAACCATGAATACGGTTTACCAGTTCCTGTTCGGCGCCACCTTCAATGGAATAGGTTATCCGGAAACGAACATTACATTTTGTATACCCTTCCAGACATCCATATTTTAAGACTAGATGGGAACCTTCAGGAACCACAACCTGCGGGAATTGGCCAACAATGTAACTGTCTTTCTCATCAGGTGCAACCATCACAATCGCTGGATCATTTTCTTTTACACCGCCTTCAATGGCTGGAGCCGTGTTGAGAAGGACAAAACCTCTCGGGTCATCCTTTGTACCAGGGCAGGGCAATACACCGGCAGGCGTCTTCCATGTGGCACTGCACATATTGGCAACGAAGTCATATGATTCGCCTACAAAGATTTCCGCCCAGATGGATTGTTCTTTTCCTTTGTTATCCATAACACCAAAAACCTGCCCCCTGCTGTTCATCAGTTTCCACTGGCTGAATACATGTTTACCTATATCTTCAGGTGCAGTCAATTCAACAGAGACATATGCGGTTTGACCAGGGAGAATATTTTGTGTTGTAAGTGGAACCCGATTGGATGCCTCCATAAGAGCAGCGCCGATCCAAACCAGACTGTAATCTGAAGTCCAAGTGCAGGTTCCAGAATTCTTCACTGCCCAAGTTTTGACGAATTTTGTACCGGGTGGAACCATAGTTCCATCCGGTATGGTGATATCTGCAACGAAAGATGCATAATCTGTACAACTTCCAGCAGATGTTGGTTTGACTGCTGAAACTATAGCTGTCGCGGGAAGCGGTGTTAGCTCAAGCTGGCTTTCCTGGGTCTCTGTAGGTTTGGCGGTTTCAGTCGGTTGAGCCTCTTCAGTTTGTTGTACATTGGCTACCTGAGTCGTCAGGGCTGAAAGAGTTTGAGCTACAGCTGAATTTATCCTGTTCTGGACTTCCATTGAATCAGGAGTTGTTTCAACTGGAGAACATGAAGCTAGTAATAAATATGGCAACAAAAAGGCGGTAATTATTCTCCGGGATTTTGTCATGATTGTGTCCTTTACTCGCTAGTTGATGCGTAATGATGACATAAATTATACATGCTTTCAAATTTCTAACTGTTGCAAGGAACAGGCCAGACAAAATAGCATGGCATCGCTAAGATACCATGCTATTTGACAACAGGCAATGATACTTATTACGCGTGAACTTCAGGTTTCAATGAACCAGCCATCATCAATCCCAACTCATCACGCGTGACTTGATCAATAGGGAGGATCGCTACGATTTGACCATGATACATAACCGCAATTCGATCTGATAATGCCATAATCTCATCAAGTTCGGCAGAGATTAGAACCACACCGATGCCTTCATCACGCATCTCAACAATTTCATGATGGATATATTCGATGGATCCAACATCAAGCCCACGTGTTGGTTGATTTGCGATAAGAAATTTTATATCACGGGATAATTCCCGGGCGACAATGACTTTTTGTTGATTCCCGCCGGATAATTTTGAAGTTGGAACATACGGACTTGGTGTGCGAATATCAAATCGTTTGATCAGGTCATCCGCGTTTGAGCCAATGGGAAGATTCTGCAACATACCTCTGCGACAGAATGGGGGGGCATAGTATGAACAGAGAATCAAATTATCCGCCACAGGGTATTGCATTACAATCCCATGTTTCTGGCGGTCTTCAGGGATGTGCCCCATACCCTTTTCAACCAAGATTCGCGGAGGACTGTTAAATACATTTTCCTCACGAATATGTATTTCACCGGATTCTGCATGCCTGAGACCGGTAAGGGCTTCAGCCAATTCGGTTTGTCCATTGCCTTGAACACCGGCAATACCAAGAATCTCACCTTTGCGAACCTCAAAATTCACTCCCCGGACTGTTTCCACACCACGATCGTCAAGAACATGAAGGTCATCGACTCTTAAAACCACGTCACCGGGTTTTGCTGGTTCTTTGTCTACTTTTAGAATGACTGTGCGGCCAACCATTTGTGATGCCAGTGCCTGTTCGTTTGTCTTTTTCGGATCGTCTGTGGCGATCACTTTTCCGGCTCGCATAACTGTAATCCGGTCAGCGATAGCGAGCACTTCTTTCAATTTATGGGTGATGAATATTACAGAGATTCCTTCATCAACCAACTTCCGAATGATCACAAAAAGATCTTCGACTTCCTGAGGAGTTAATACGGCTGTGGGTTCATCCAGGATAAGGATCTCGGCTTTTCGGTAAAGAGCTTTAATGATTTCAACACGTTGTTGAACGCCAACTGGAAGATCATGAACCAGGGCGGTTGGATCGATATCGAGGCCATATTGTGCGGAAAGCTCCTTTAATTCCTTGGTGACCTTTGGTATATCCAATACGCCATGTCTCAAGGTTTCGGAACCAAGCATGATATTCTCTGCGACAGTAAAAACTGGTACAAGCATGAAATGCTGGTGAACCATTCCAATGCCGCAAGCTATGGCATCTTTTGGTGAATGGAAATCAACCTTTTCGCCTTTAATGAAAATTTCACCTTCGTCCGGAGAGATCAAACCATAAATA
Organism: uncultured Leptolinea sp.; assembly: GCA_964424035.1. GTDB lineage: Bacteria > Chloroflexota > Anaerolineae > Anaerolineales > Anaerolineaceae > Leptolinea. Next base: position 5,737 of record CAYRHB010000137.1, on the reverse strand, counting down.
ATATTCATTAAAGTGGATTTTCCCGCACCGTTTTCACCCAAAAGCGCAAGAATTTCACCCTTTTTCAGATCGATATCCACATGGTCATTCGCCAAAACGCCCGGGAATTTTTTCGTTATACCCTTTACTTCAAGGACTGTATCCATTTTTTCTCCTAACCGTTTCCCGTATGTTATTTTTCGTATGGTACGCCGTCGGCGGCTGGGCTGGTCGTACGGCCGATCAATCCTGCCAGGATGATCATGGTAAGGATATACGGGGTAAGACCGACGATATAGGATTGCTGAAGGAATGCCCATTGCTGCGGAATGAGGTCACGGAAGTATTGAAGATTGATCTGGAAGGCTTGTGCAGCGCCGAATACCAGTGCCGCAGCCCAGGCTCCAATCGGAGTCCAGTTACCAAAAATCATGGCTGCCAATGAAATGAAACCGCGGCCATTAGTCATCAGAGGTTCAAATGAGGGAACTGATTCGAGTGTAAAGTATGCCCCGCCAAGACCGGCAAGACAGCCACCAATGATCACGTTCATATAGCGCATGAATGAGACATTAATACCCACAGTATCCGCCGCTCGTGGATGTTCGCCAACCGACCGGGTGCGAAGACCCCAGCGGGTTCGGAAAAGAACAAAATTGGCAACAAAGACCAGGATGATCGCTGTCCATGCGATGGGTTGTTGCTCAAAAATCTTACCGATGACAGGAATTTGAGACAGTCCGGGAATGGCGATGATCGGTAATGTGCCGGGGGCATGCGGAACATTACCCCCGAAAATACTACCTTTTTCGAAAAACAGCTGACGATTTAGAAATCCTGTAACGCCAGTGGCAAGAATATTGATCACAGTGCCGCTGATGATCTGGTCAACTTTAAAAGTAACTGATAACCAGGCATGCAATAATCCAAGTAAACCACCGGTAAGGATGGCTACCGTAACACCGATCAACAGACTGGGTAATGCGGCAATCTGATAAATGGTATTCATATAGATTGATGCCAGCCATCCGAAAAAGGCTGCCGAAAGCATCATCCCTTCAATACCAATATTGGTGACACCAGACCGTTCACAGAACGTACCGCACAAAGCTCCCAGTGTAAGTGGTGTTGCCACAGAAATGGTTGTAGCAATCATGGAAGTCAGAATGGTCATCGGAGCTGTTGTTGATTTACCAATCACGATGACAATGGAATATAAAATTCCAATTATGACAGCAATAAAAACTGAACGTTTAAGGTCCATAGTAAGCTCCTATTTTCCCCAACCACGTGTGTAGACTACCCGTTCCTGTGGGGTACGGATACGATATACGTAACGCACAATGGCATCCGCGCTAACAAAGAGCAGGATCAAGGCTTGAATGATGGAAATAATATCTACCGGAATTTGGGTCAGGAATTGCATTCTGGTGGCTCCGTTTCTCATTGCACCAAATAGTAGTGAGGCCAGAACGACTCCAATAGGATGGTTTTTTCCAAGCAGAGCAATGGCAATGGCATCAAAGCCGTAACCTGATGAAAAACCAAGTTCATGGCGATGATTCAGGGCTGTAACCTCAACGGCACCAGCCAAACCTGCTAAAGCGCCGGATAATCCCATTGTGATGACAACTGTTTGAGCGACATTGATCCCGGCGTATTTTGCCGCATCCGGATTTAGCCCGGTCGTTCGGATTTCAAATCCAAGTCTTGTCTTCCACAGTAACCACCAGACGAAAAAGGCCATCGCCAGTGCCAGAATAAATCCCCAATGGAAACGATAATTTTCAAAAATGGGAAAAATCTGTGAAGATAAGGCAATCTTTGGAGTGCGGGCCACAACATTCGTCGGGCTGGGATCTTTCATGGGGCCATTCAGCAGAAAACTGGTGAGGTTAAGGGCGATGTAGTTCATCATAATTGTATTGATGACCTCATGAGCCCCGGTTTTCGCTTTTAAGTATCCTGGAATAGCTCCCCAGAGGGCACCTGCAGAGACCCCCAATCCCACAGACAAAATGACATGGAGAAAAGGTGGAATATCTGTGTGGAGTATTCCGGGAAGGGCATAGCCAGCCCAGGCAGCAGCCACCGCACCAAAGGCAAGTTGACCTTCACCACCGATATTGAACAATCCGCCTTTAAAGCCAACTGCAACAGCCAAACCGGCAAAGATATAGGGTGATGCCCAGACGGTAGTCTCACTTATTGCTTTCAGATTGCCAAAGGCACCCTGAAACAAACCTTTATACGCTGTAAAGGGGTCACCACCAACCCACCAGATAATAAAACCGCCAATAATCATGGCAGTAAGTACAGCCAGTAACGGGACGAGATAAATATTGATAAATTTATCATCCCCCTGTACTCTTTGTTTCTTTGATTCCTTTGGTTTCGGATTCTCTTGTTCCATCTAAAAATCCTTCTCCTTAAGAAGACTCACTGATGTCCAGTGGATGAGATATTTGATTTTATCCAATAAATGATAAAAAAGATAATGAGTTTTATCATAAAAAACAGAGAAAGGGTAAGCCCTTTCTCTGTTTGTCACGAAGAACGTTTTTGATCTATCCCGGTTTGGTGGGGGCTACATTGGTTTTAATGGAGCCATCCAACAGGCCTTTGTTGACTTCGTCCAATTTTGCTTTGACGTCAGCTGAAACATCGGCTTCCAGGTCATGGAAGGGGGCCAGGGAGACAGGTCCGACGAAGTTTCCACCCTTGAAGGTACCGTCTTTGATGGCTTTCAGGTTGTCAAAGACAGCAGGCGTAATGCTCTTCATGGCGCTGGAGAGCAGAACTTTCTGAGCTTCAGGAACGGAATAGTACTGGTCGGCATCCACACCAATCGCGTAGATTTTGGCATCAGCGGTAGAGCGACCGGCAACTGCGATCAAACCACCATTGCCTGTCTTGCCACCGGCGCTGAAGATAACATCAACACCCTTGTCGATCATGGAATTGGCAGTCGTCTTGCCCCATTCCGGATCAACGAAGGTTTTGTCCAGACCGACATCATTGTGATAAACAATGTTGATCTCGGCATCAGTGTTCACAGACTGGACACCAGCGCGGAAACCTTCACCAAAGCGCCATACCGGCGGAATGGTATCGGTAGCGAAGACACCGCCAACCTTGTTGGATTTGGTCATCAAACCAGCCAGAACACCAGCCATGTAGCCGGATTTATCCTCATCAAAGATAACGCCGCTCAGATTGTCGAGAACATCAGTCTGAGACTGGTCAACACCAATGAATTTGACATCAGGATACTGTTTGGCTGCTTCAATTGTTGCTTCACCCAGGGCAAAACCGACAGTGATGATCACTTTGTACCCATTATCGGCGAAGGTGGAGATGTTCTTGCCATAGTCTTTGGAATCGGTGGTTTCGATGTATTTGATCGTTGCACCAAGTTCAGATTCAGCCTGTTTCAGGCCTTCATAAGCTGACTGGTTGAAGGATTTATCATCGATCTTACCGACATCAGTGACAAGTCCAACGCAGAATGAATCGGCGGCGGTGCAGTCAACTTCAGCGGGGGCGGCAGGGGCTTCGGCGGCAGGCGCGGGCGTGGCAGCCGGGGCGCAGCCTGTAAAGACCATGCTCAAAACCACGATGAAACTTAGTACTGCAAATACTTTGGTTTTCATAGTTCTCCTCATATAGATAGATTTGGTACTTTGATTATTGTATATCAAGAAAAGGTTTATTGCTATAACTGTTTTATAGATTTTTATCAGATAAGTTACCTGATTTTTGTCGTAGCGTTACCTGTCATTTTCTTTGAAATATTTTTCCAATAGGTCCGGACGTTTTTCAGATGTCCGTTTCATCGATAATTCCCTGCGCCATTTATTTATTGCAGCATGATTCCCGGAAAGTAAAACTTCAGGAACAGACCAACCGCGAAATACCGGTGGACGCGTGTAGTGAGGGTATTCCAAAAGACCGGATGCATGAGAGTCGTCATCTGCACCGGTGGGATCACCAAGCACGCCTGGAATGTGACGCGAAACCGCGTCCAATATAACTAGCGCGGGCAATTCTCCACCGGTCAGCACGTAATCGCCGATGGATATCTCATCTTTAATGAGATGTTCGCGAATGCGTTCGTCAACACCTTCATAATGACCACAGACCAGGGCCACATGCGGAAGGGATGATAGCTCGCGCGCAATTTCCTGTGTAAAAGTCCGGCCTTGAGGAGTCATTAGAACAACAGGCACATCACTCTTTACGCCTAAAACAGATTCTACGGCTGCGAACACAGGTTCAGGTTTCATCACCATTCCACCGCCACCGCCATAGGGAGTATCATCCGTTGTGTGATGTTTATCCGTTGTCCAATCACGGATGTTGTGCAAAGAAATTTCGAGGAAGCCATTTTGACGGGCGCGATTTATGATGCTGGCATCCAGATATGGTTGAAATACTTCTGGAAACAATGTGAAAATATCAAATTTCATGGTTGAATTATACGCTGTGCTGTGCCTTGACCGGTAATTTCACCTGATGGTAAGATGCTTTTATGTATCTACGTGGTAGTAAATGGAGTATGAACAAGCGGAGACGACCGCTCAAGATAGGCAGGTTATTGTTCCTGGCAATTATTATTGGGGGGTTGGTTTATATAAATCAGGTTATTGTGCCGGCCACACCTCCACTGTTTATTCCCACATCCACACCTACGCGTGCGCCGGAATCATATATTACAGAAGCCCAGCGGTTGGAAGGTGAAGGGAAATATTCCCAGGCAATTAATTTATTTAATCAGGCAGTGCAATCTGACCCGAGAAACCCTTCAACATACATTTCTTTGGCAAGACTGCAGATCTATTCCGGTGAATACCTGGAAGCTGTGAAAAACGCAGAGAATGCCTTATTGCTTAATGGAAACAATTCAATCGCCCATGCCATTCGTGGATGGGCTCTTGGGCTTTCTGGCGATTACCTTGGGGCGGAATCTTCCTTCAATAAGGCACTTGAATTGGATCAGAACAATGCGGATGCTTTCGCCTACAGAGCCGAGATATTAGCCAACCAGACCCAGGCAGGAACAGGAACAATCGGCTCATTGGACAAAGCCGTTGAGGCATCCAGAAACGCCCAGACGATCGCTCCTGATGCGCTATCAACACACCGTGCCCGTGGTGTTGTGCTGGAGCTGACTGGAAATTATGCAGATGCTGCCCGTGAATTTGAACAGGCGGTAGCTCTTAATAACAACATCGCGGATTTACATCTGGCACTTGGACGCAATTATCGCTATCTGGAACAATATGACAAAGCTGTGGAAGAATTCAACCGGGCAAATGCTCTTAATCCCGGTGACCCGTTGCCAAACTTCTATATCTCACGTACATATGCGGCTATTGGTGAATATGCCAAAGCGATTCAATTTGCAGAACAGTCCTTAAAAGTGGATCCAACAGATCCTTATATGTATGGCAATCTTGGGACCATGTATTATAAGAACCTTCAATTTGAAGATGCCATTGGACCTTTAAGGATGGCAGTATCGGGAGGTATTGCTGAAAACGGTGAAGAAGTGAAAGGACTGCCGTTGGAATATGGCCGGGTTGCAGAATATTATTACACTTTTGGATTGGCATTGGCAAACCTGGGGGAATGCGGAGAAGCTTTACCAGTTTCACAAACATTGCTTGAAGGGGTGAAAACAGATGAGGTATCCGTTTTCAATGCCCGCGAGATTGTAAATATTTGTTCAGGCAACCCGACAAATCCTGACGAATAC
>CAYRHB010000136.1:0-8562 GCA_964424035.1 uncultured Leptolinea sp. | reverse complement strand
TTTAAAGATGAACGGGTAATTTCAAATGGCTGGTTCATCAATTTAAGATTTTTTCATAACTTGGGAGGGATAAATGAAATTTATGAAATCTGTAAACATCGTTGCGATCATCATGGTATTAACGCTGGCATTGGGGTGCTTCAGTCAGCCTGTATTGGCCGCTGATAGCGACCCGAACAAACCGGGTGAGATGCCAACCATCAAGACCCAGACAGTTCACGACCAGACCAATGAAAATACAGCCAACGATAAGACAGCGTTTGGCGGTGATGTTTTTAATCTCGGTTGGTATGAACGTCCGTTTGATCAGGATATGAATTATCTGCCATTCATCGATCTTCAAAAGATCCTTATGAATCGGGAAGATCCAAACTGGGTTTATGTTCAGCTCTACACTGTCAGCGCAATCGCAGATGGTGCTGACAGTAAACCGCTTTTCGGGCTGGAATTGGATACTGACATCGATAACCGGGGCGAATTCCTGATCACTGTGACCACCCCCAGGGATACAGAATGGTCTACCGAGGGTGTCGCAGTCCTTTCCAACTCTGACAACATGATCGGTGGAGTCAAGCCGGTCCTCGCGGATACGGATCTGTATGAAGGCAAAGGTTATGACACAGAGGTCTTTAACTCCGGAAAGGGTGATGATCCCAATCTGGTCTGGGCGAGAATATCACCATCTGATCCAAACATGCTGGAAATTGCCATCAAACACAGCTTCGTGGGCGGCGTGAAAGGTAAATATATGTGGTTCCCGTGGACCCTGGCAGGCTTGCAGGACCCAACCAAAATGGAATACAACGACCACTTTACGCGCGATGACGCCGGTTCTCCTTTGAAGACCGAAGGGAAATACTATCCGGTTAAAGCAGTGTGGGGCGTTGACAATACAGGCCGCATACCATCTGGATTCGAACCGGCAGGCTTGATGCCCGGCCTTATTCAGAGTCTGCAACCAAAACCACAATAGAACCAGCCAGAATTCAGTAAAATCCGGCCGCTCCATTTATTGAAGGGAGCGGCCGGTTACGTTATACTGATAATCTCGATTTTTTCATGGAGGGATTATGACCAAACTTGTCGGTGTACTAACTGCCGGAGGAGATACCCCGGGCTTGAACGCGGCGTTGCGCGGTTTTGGGAAAGCTGTGATCGAGGAATATGGCATGCAAGTGGTCGGGTTCTATGAAGGGTATCGAGGATTAATGCAGAACCGGACGGTGCGTCTGGATGGGTCCAACCTGTCCGGCATCCTGACCCGCGGCGGTACAATCCTTGGAACAAGCCGGGACAAACCAAATAATATGCCCATGGGAGGTCAGTTCCTTGATATGACCGATACCATGGTTGAAAACTACGAACGCCACCACCTTGACGTGTTGGTTTGTATAGGCGGTGGAGGAACACACAAGAGCGCGTCCAAATTGATGAAAAAGGGAATCAATGTTGTTACGATCCCGAAAACAATTGACAATGATCTATGTGGCACAGACCACAGTATTGGTTTTGATACCGCGCTGGGGATCGCCACCGACGCTGTGGACAGGCTTCATAGTACTGCCCACAGCCATCACCGGATTATTGTGGTTGAGATCATGGGGCACAATACCGGCTGGCTGGCTCTGGGAGCCGGTATTGCCGGTGGGGCCGACGTTATCCTCATCCCCGAGATCCCTTATGCGACCCAATCAGTTGCCGAAGCAATATTACGTCGCAGCCGTGGCGGAAAACGCTTCAGTATTGTGGCTGTATCCGAAGGTGCTTTAAGTATTCAAGATTCTGAGGTGTTCAACCAGGCACTCGCAGAATTGGATGAGGCAAAAAAAGGTCCAAACAGGGAAAAAGCCTTGAGCAGGGTTACAGAACTCAGGCAGGCTCATACTGCCAATACCATAAACCTTGCGACTGAATTGGAGAAACTGACCGGACTGGAATCCCGCGTGACCATTCTCGGGTACGTACAACGGGGAGGAGCGCCGTCTGCCTATGACCGGTTGCTGGCGACCCGTCTGGGTACGGCTGCAGCGAATTTCATCGCGGATGGATTGAATGGTGTAATGGTGGCTGCACGTGGCGAAAATATTGAACCGGTCAAATTGGAAAAAATCGTTGGCAAGCGCAATATTGTTCCGGTAGATCACCCCTGGGTATCCAGCGCCCGAATGGTTGGTACAAACCTGGGAGATTAGTCCAGGATAAACGGTGTTTCAGACTGTTTCCAGCCGTCTGAATACCAGCGCATGTAATCTTTCACATGGCTTGACCAGTATTCTTCTGTGTGTTCCCCATTATTGATATGCCATTCATGCGGTACATTGAAAACAGTCAATATTCCTTCGAACTGGCTTGCAGGCGCCATACCGCTGTCGACAATTCCGATATCAATGTAAACTCTTGGCATATCTTTTTGATCAATTTTTGCCAGCCAGCGTGGAGCGGATGCCAGATCTCCCATGAAAGGCGGCAGGCTGTGTGCCCCGATCGACCCAAAATACTCCGGTTGGGATAATCCGATATGAATTGCCCATCCGGCGCCGCGCGAAAGACCGCCAATGGCTCGGCATGACCGGTCCTTACAAACCGCATAGTTTTCTTCCATCCAGGGGATCAGGCTATCTGTCAACGCCTCACCAAAGCCGTCTTCATATGGATTGGCTGTTGATTGTTCTTCATATGGCATTACGATTAGAAATGGATCGGCCTCTTCTGAACTGATCAGTGAATCAGCTGCTTCATCTGCACCCAGGCGGTCCCACTGATCGTTCTTATAAAGCATTCCGTGGATCATGACTACATACGGGTACGGTTTTTCTGGGGTTTCCATGTAGCAGGGTGGAAAATAGACCTTGACTTTTAACGGGTACGAAAGAGACGAATTCGGAACTTCAACATCTTTCAGTTGACCGCGTGTTTCACCGCATTTCGCTGGTGTGGGTTGGGTTGTCCGGGTAATGGTCGGTTGGGGTGTTACCGGTTCTACAGTAGGCAGAATTAATTCTTCTTCGGTCGATGTCGGTTCGGGTGATAAATCACTCGCGCTCGCATATGCATTGTTAACCGTGCATCCACTTACTCCCGCAAATAAAATCATCCATACCATGAAAATGATAGGGAACCGTAATAACAAACACCGTATCCGGGATTTTTCGTAGATACAAGGCACGCGGGTAAATTCCTTGACGTGGTTATGATTTCCGGATTATACTCGAACAGCCGGGGTGTAGCGCAGTTGGCAGCGCACCGCGTTTGGGACGCGGGGGTCGGCGGTTCAAGTCCGCCCACCCCGACTGTTTTGATTGAGCCCCTTTTCGGAATAAATCCATGTCTCCAAAAAAGGTTGACGGCATAATTGAAACGGTTCGATATGATCCGGAAGGAACAATAAATCTGGTTCGAGTTTACGAGAGGCGGGGTCCAACGTTTTCCGACCTGATTCTCTTAACGCGAGACCAGTTAATTACTAAATTGCGGACCGGTAAGAAGTTTTATGTGGGAAGACGAATTCCATTGCAGGCCAGCACATTTGAACTCGGGAAACCGGTCTGCGTCACCGGCAAGGCCGGACATGAGGTGGTCGTATCGCGGTCCGGCCGTGGCATTCATGATGATCTGCCTGATGTTCCTTTATTTTAATTGGAACTCCGGGTGGAATTAATATGAATCCGGCTGAAGGATCACCCTATCTTTCTATCATTCTACCGGTGCATAACGAAGAAAACCGGCTTCCAACAACTCTTCAAGATCTGGAAGAGTTTATTTCCCGCCAGAATTTCGGCTGTGAAGTGATCATCGTAGAAAATGGCAGCCATGACCGGTCATTCGAGATCGCGAAGGACTATTCCGCCAGGCATCCGGGATTCCTGGTTTTCCAGGAAAAAGAACGCGGAAAGGGATTGGCGGTCCGGACGGGGATGTTAAAAGCACGGGGACAATACCGGATGTTTTGCGATGTCGATTTTTCCATGCCAATAGATGAGATCACGCGCTTTTTGCCACCCAACAATCCTGATGCGGACATCGTGATCGGTTCACGTGAAGCACCTGGAGCCATCCGGTATGACGAACCAACGTACCGGCATTTCATCGGGCGGATATTCAATACAATGGTCCGGTTGGCTGTGCTGCCCGCGCTCCAGGATTCACAATGTGGATTCAAGATGTTTAAAGACACCTGTGCTGAAAGTGTATTCCGCAGGCAAACATTAACCGGAATGTCTTTTGATGTGGAAGTTTTGTATATAGCCAGACGCTCCGGATTCCGGATTGCGGAAATTCCAATCCCCTGGTATTTCAACCCGGATAGCCGTGTTCGCCTGTTGGATGATTCATTCCGCATGGCGATCGATCTATTTGTGATCCGTTGGAAAGCCGCCCGCGGCATTTATGGCCCGAAATCCCGGTAGGTTCATTCCGCCGGAGAGGCCTGACCTTTCCTTTGAAATAAAACAGTGGGGTTCTGGATACTCGCGGGTTGCAGGAATCGATGAAGCAGGCAGGGGGTCATGGGCCGGTCCGGTAATGGCGGGCGCCGTCATTCTTCCATACGATGATCCCGAACTGCCATTCAAATTGAATGGGGTCAGGGATTCCAAACAGATGTCTGCCATTCAACGTGAAAGATGGGCTGTTCGAATCCGGGAGGTTGCCATTGCTGTTGCCTGCGGATGGGCGGAATGCTTTGAAATTGACGAAATGGGCATTCTTCCGGCTACACGCTTGGCTATGTGCCGTGCGTTGGAAGGACTAGGCCGGTCAGCGGATTACCTGCTGATCGATGCGGTCAAACTCCCCATGGTGGATATTCCGCAGACAAGTCTGATTAAAGGTGACGCCCGATCGTTGAGCATCGCTGCCGCTTCGATCATCGCCAAGACCGAACGCGACCATAGGATGGAATTGTTGGAAGAAATAATTCCCGGTTATGGTTTTGCCCGGCATAAAGGGTATGGGACGGCATTTCACCGGCAGGCATTGTACGAAAAGGGAGTATCACCGGAGCACCGGCGTACGTACGCGCCGGTGAAAGCGCTGTTGGCACGCTAAAAAGTCAGCCTGTCGATTAGACAGGCTGACTTTTTCATACTAGTTTCTTGATTGTTTTGATCACTGGCTCTTTTTATCGCTGAAAACAAATTTCTTGATCAATTCAGCCGTAACAAAGGGGATCACAAACAATGGAATGACTTCCAGCCATTCGATCCATAATAATGGCTGGGTGTTGAAAATGGGATTGAAGAATGGAACATAAACCACCATCATAACCAGCAGGAAGGATGTCAGAACGGCCAGGTTCATCCATTTATTGGAGAAGACTCCGATCTTGAATACCGAGTACCGTTCAGAACGGGCAGCATATGCACGGACCAATTCCGACAAGCTCAGGGTTACAAATGCCATAGTATGAGCCATATCAATACCAGCCATCTGCATACCAATCCAATATGCGGCTAATGTGGTGGCTGTGTCCGCTACTGTTTGAATGGCAACACCGATTGCCATTTTCTTATTTATGATTGGTTCATCCGGTGGACGCGGTTTTTGATCCATCAGATCCGGATCACCTTTTTCCGTGCCCAGAGCCAGGGCGGGCGCGCCATCAGAGATAAGGTTCAACCACAGTAGCTGGATGGCTGATAACGGGGACCCGAGTCCGAGCATTGTCGGGATGAAGATGATCAGGATCTCAGCCATGTTACATGAGATCAGGAAGTAGACAAACTTGCGAATGTTGCTGTAAATCACACGACCCTGTTCCACCGCAGAGACAATGCTGGCGTAGTTGTCATCGGTCAATACCATATCAGCCGTCTGCTTGGCTACGTCAGTACCCGTGATGCCCATGGCAACACCGATATCCGAACGTTTAATGGCCGGGGCATCATTTACTCCATCGCCGGTCATGGCAACGATCTGCCTGTTGGCACGCAGGGCATCCACAATCCGCATTTTGTGTTCCGGTGAAACGCGGGCGTAAACATCCGTGGTCTCAGCGGCTTTTCTCAGTTCTTCATCATTCAGGTCATTAATCTGAGCACCGGTAAACACAGAATGTCCGGGTTGGATCAACCCGATCGATTCACCAATGGCACGGGCTGTGTTGGGATAGTCTCCGGTGATCATAACTGTACGGATACCCGCCTGTCGGGCTTTCAGAAGGGCTGGTTTGACTTCCGGGCGTGGCGGGTCGATCATACCGATGAGGCCTACGAAGACCAGATCTTCTTCCAGTGCCGTCATATTCTCCTGGTCAGGATGGGCTTCCACAGTCCGGTCCGCCAGACCCAGTACGCGCAGGGCATCTTTTGTCATACTGTCATTGGCAGCCAGCACGCTTTCTTTCATGGCGGCATCCATCGGTTTCACTCCCTTGTCATCCATTGACTGGATGCTCTTGCAAAGGGAGAGAACCACATCCGGCGCGCCTTTCACGACAGCCACATACCGCTCTTTCGCGCTTGGCTTATAGTTCTGTTATTAATGTTCAGTGGTTGACTGGATGGGGTCATGCTGGGTCACCATACGCTTGCGTTCCGAATCGAATGGAATTTCAGCAGTGCGTGGAAAGGTGCTGTTTACCTGCTTTAAAACTGCGCCAGCTTTAGCCGCGGCAACCAACAGGGAGGCTTCTGTCGGATCGCCGATAACCCGGACGTCTCTGTCACTATCAGTGTCTGCCACTTCAAGATGCGCGTCGTTGTTCAACATGCCAACCCAAAGGGCTGTCGTGGCAGCCGGATATTCAGCCAGGTTTACTTCTTTTCCATTCACCAGGAACTGGCCTTCAGTGGCATATCCGCTTCCGGTAATTTCAAATGTCTTTCCATCCACCCACAAACGGGTAACGGTCATTTCATTCTGGGTAAGTGTCCCTGTTTTATCCGTGCAAATAACAGTGGCAGAACCCAGGGTTTCCACAGAGGAAAGCCGGCGGATAAGCGCGTGGCGGTTGACCATTTCCCGCATACCGAGTGCCAGGCTTATGGTCACAATGGCAGGCAAGCCTTCAGGTACGGCTGCAATGGCCAGGCTGACAGCGATCATAAATTGTTCGACCCAGTGTTCAGCATCCAGGTGCGAAAAATCTTCAACACGGAGAATACCCGTAACAAAGACCAGAATACACACAGCGATACAGGCGTATCCGAGGGTTTTTCCCAGGTTGTCGAGTTTTTTCTGCAGGGGAGTTTCTTCCGCTTCCACATCCTGCAGCATGGTGGCGATCTGTCCGAGTTGGGTGGACATGCCAGTAGAGGTCACGATACCCGTACCACGTCCGTATGAAACCATGGTGCCCATGAAAGCGCAGTTGGCCATGTCGCCCAGCGGGACTTCGCCTTTCAGCACCAGTTCGGCATTCTTCTGGATGGGCAGGCTTTCTCCGGTCAGCGCAGCTTCCTCCACGCGCAGGTTGACCGCTTCAGCCAGGCGAATATCCGCTGGAATGAAATTGCCTGCTTCAAGGAACACAACATCACCCGGTACCAGTTGTGTAGCCGGAATGGTGTCACGTTTTCCGTTACGGATGACGTGGGCTTCAGGTGAGGCCATCTTTTTCAAGGCAGCCAGGGCTTCTTCTGCCCGAGATTCCTGTACAACACCCATCACCGCATTCAGGACCACGATCAGCAGAATGGCTATGGCGTCAACCCATTCTCCCAGAATACCCGAAATGACCGCGGCAGAGATGAGCAGGATGATGACAAAACTCTTGAGCTGATCGATAACCATTTGAAGGAAGGTTCTCTTCGGAGCTTCCTGCAACTGGTTGAGACCGTATTTCTCGGTACGGCTGGTTACTTCAGCATGCGATAAACCCTGTTCCAGATTTGTCAGCAGGCTTTTTACTGCTTCTTCAATGGTTGATGTGCTATATGACGGTAGCTCATCCGTTGATACTGCAATGCGTTCCTTTTCTTTAGCCATATTTCCCTCGAAGATAAGTAACTGTTATTTGCGTTCAACCCTGAACATGGTTGAACAGCTTTCCCTTTGTAACAGAAAAGATGCTTGTTGTGTGAAAGAGCATTTTATAAATGCACTTTCCGGTATTATTTTGACAATAATGAGCGGTTCCCCCTTTATTTTTAATCTTTAGATCCAGGCCCAATATACGTCCCATCCGGCAATACTCCGTTCTTGGGGATGACAACAACGCCATCTCGCACGACCCAGTTATCTGAATCAAGATCGGTGCCACCGGGGAAAGGACGAATGATGACCCCTTTACCAATACAGGCGTTCTTATCGATAATCGCGCCTTCAATCTGGGAGTTTTCACCAATACCCATGGGAATTGGGGGATTGTCATCCCGTTCCGGCTTCACGTAATAATCTGCTCCCATCAGGATACTCCGCTCAATCTTTACACCCCGTGAGATCTGGCTGCGCAATCCAATGATTGAATCCCGTATATAGGCACTCTCGATACAACAGCCTTCCGCCAGCAATACATTTTTAAGATCACTTTCATATATGGAAGAACCGGGCATAAAACTTGTGCAACAATATAACGGGGGGGGGGAAAAAAAAAATTTTATGGGGGTTGGGGGGGGGTTACTC
>CAYRHB010000135.1:0-8664 GCA_964424035.1 uncultured Leptolinea sp. | reverse complement strand
TCTGACGGGCGATCCGAACGACCCCGAATTTGACCGGGATGTCTCCCGGCCGGGTTTTGGTGTTGGGGCGCAATTTGATCTGTAATCCAGGCAGGTCTTCTGTTCAGTGGCCTAACATAATCCTTGAAATAGATCGGTCTCCTTTTCTCCGGGTAAAGCCGGTGGAAAAGCACGCATATATTCTTCGACCGATCCGAATTGCTTTCTAAACCACCCTGTGATCCCGCCGACCATACTGGTCCCGCCCTGGCTGGCATGACAGGCAGCTGCCGCGTCACGGATATCGGCTACACGGCGGCAATTGATCCGGGTTGAGATGGGGAAATCCACTTCCGAGATGGCTGCCAGGTCAATATCCTGATTGGAGCCAAATTTGCGCGGGTCTTTTCCCAAAAGCCGGTATAGACTGACGGCCAACCTCAGGAATGTCCGGGGCATGGTCTGGAAGTAGAGCTTTTCCGGTATAAATGGTTCAAGACCACCCGGTGTGAACGCGGGGTCAGCTGCCAGTTCAAACGCTCTGACCGTTGCCTTATGAATGGCAATATGATCGGGATGATAATAACCGCCGATGGGGTCAAACGTGATCACTACATCTGGTTTTAATGTCCGGATATGTCGGGCAACTGCTTCTGCCACTTCATCCACCGGTTGGAAAGCCAATGCCTGAGGGTGGGTGTTATCCGGCGTCCCGGGCATCCCGGAGTCACGATACCCGAGGAAAAAGACCGATCTTATTCCCAGGGTTTGAGCAGCGCAACGTAACTCGGCTTCCCGCTTATCGCCGATGGTCTTGAAACCGGTTAACAGTTCATCCGGCATTTCCCCCACCTCACCGCGGGTCGCGCAAACCAAATATACATCCACACCCTGCCGGGCATACAATGCCAGTGTTCCACCGGTTCCAAAACTCTCATCATCCGGATGGGCCAGTACAGCCAGCAATGTTTTCTGTCGTATCATAGGTTCCTCATTATTGATGGGTATTCCCATCGGATTTGTAATCTGTGAATTTCCATTCTATACCTGAAGTAACAGAATCTTGTAAAGTTCCTTCATATTGTAGTAGCCCTTTCCAATACACGATATGCCCTGTCAATGGTTCGGTAAAACTTGAACCCAATTGTGACGGGCATTTTTGGCATACAATACAGGCATGCAATTAATACTCACACATGACCAGGCGGATTTTGACGCGATTGGCTCACAAATGGGTGCCGCGCTAATAAATGAGAGTGCCATACCGGTACTTCCTCCACGTCTAAACCGGAATGTCCGAGCCTTTCTGAACCTCTACGGAGCCGAGCTTCCCTATATTGAACAGCAGGACCTCACCGGAGAACCCGTTAAATCCATCATTCTGGTGGATACCCAATCCCTGGTAACGGTCAAGGGAATGAAACGCAATACCAGGGTCCGGGTCATCGACCACCACCAGCATCGAACGGATAATTACCCCGATTGGCAGTTCTCGCTGGACAAAACGGGGGCGTGCACCACACTTTTTGTGGAGCATATACAGGACCATCATAATTCTATTAATTCTGTTCAGGCAACGCTTCTTCTCCTGGGCATCTATGAAGATACGGGTTCCCTGACATACGCTTCCACAACCTCACGGGATATCCGGGCGGCGGCATTCCTTCTGGACCAGGGAGCCAGCCTGAAGATAGCGGCCAATTTCTTGAATCCGCCCCTGTCGGCTGATCAACGCCTGTTGTACGATGATCTGTTGGCTACCGCGAGCTCCCACCGCATTCACGGTCATACAGTCGTCATCGCCACCGGGCATGCGGAATTCATGAATGAAGAAATATCCACCATCGTCCATAAACTGCGTGACCTTCTTGACCCGGATGCGCTCTTTGTTCTGGCAACTACCCGCGACGGAGTGCGGATGATCGCCAGATCGACCAGTGACCGGATTGACGTGGCGGGCATCACCCGGGAATTTGGCGGCGGCGGGCATGAACGCGCCAGTGCCGCCCTGCTGCATCCAACCGGCGAGACCACGCCGGAAACCCTGAACGGATTATTGGAGGAGACAAAGACCCGGCTGATAGACATCCTTCCATCCATGGTCCAACCATCCATTCGTGTCCGGAAGATCATGTCACGCCGGCCGTTGCTGATCTCGCCTTCCACTTCAACCGAGGAAGCTCTTAACCTTATGCAGCGTTACGGGTATGAAGGTTACCCGGTTGTGGACAAGGACCGGGTGGTCGGGTTATTAACCCGCCGGGCAGTGGACAGGGCAATATCACACCACCTCAATCTTCCCACATCCAGTTTAATGGAAGCCGGCGAAGTGACTGTATCACCGGACGACCCGATTGAACACCTGCAGGATGTTATGACATCCACTGGTTGGGGGCAGATCCCGGTAGTCGACCCCACCAGAAACCAGGTTATCGGTATTGTTACCCGCACAGACCTGTTAAAAACACTGCGGCAGGGGGAAGCCAGCCTGCCCGGCCATATCAACCTTTCCCAAAAACTGGAGGAAGCGCTTCCTCCAGCCCGCATGGCATTGATCCAGACCATCATGGAAGCCGCGGAAAAGAAACATCTTCCGATCTATATTGTGGGTGGATTTGTACGCGATCTGTTGCTGGATCGTGCCGGAGAAGATTTTGATATCGTTGTCGAAGGCGACGCGATCCACCTGGCACATACCTTAAGCCGTCAATTTGGCGGGCGGGTTGTAAGTCACAACCGTTTTGGCACCGCCAAATGGCAGATCAGGGAGATTTCATCCCGGCTGATCGAACAATTTTCTCTGGAGACATCCAGTGATGTAAAAGACCTGCCCGATTCACTGGATTTCATCAGCGCGCGGACGGAATTTTATGAATACCCAACCGCCCTGCCGACAGTGGAACACAGCAGTATTAAATTGGACCTGCACCGCCGGGATTTCACCATTAACACCATGGCACTCAGATTAAACGGGCGGCATCATGGCGAATTATATGATTTCTGGGGCGGTTTGACCGATCTGCGGCAGAAGCGTATCCGGGTTCTTCATTCCCTTTCATTTGTGGATGATCCCACTCGGATGTTGCGGGCTGTACGCTTTGAACAACGGTTTATGTTCCGTATTGAAGCCCGCACGCTTGAATTGATCAAAGAGGCGCATGATCTGATGCGCCAGGTGTCCGGAGACCGTATCCGGCATGAATTCAACCTGATCTTCCAGGAAAAATCACCGCTTGCCGTATTTCGCCGGCTTGATGAATTGAACCTTATGGATGCCATTTTCCCGGGCTTCCAGTGGGGAAAAGATCAAAATCAGGATTGGAAAAACCTGTTTGAGGGCGACACTCCCAAAACCGGTCTTCTCCATCAGCCGGTCTATCTATGGCTGGTGCTTTTCCACAGGATGGATGGAGAACAAAAAGAAGCTGCTGAAAACCGGTTGAAACTGCCTACCGGACTGGTCCGTGTTCTGAATGCCGCGGCAGAGTTATCGGATATATTGCCCGAGCTTCACAACCTTTCTGTTCCGGAAGCCGTCAAGCTGCTGGACACCGTGCCGGAAGAAGCCATAACAGCCATTCTGGCATTCGAATCAGGCTCACCCGGCTCGGAAACCGTCCGGGAGTACAGGGACAGGTGGCAGCATATCAAGCCGGGAATTACAGGGCGGCATTTACAGGAACTTGGAATCCCCCGTGGACCGGTTTACCGCACCATTTTGGATGATCTACGGGCTGAATGGCTCTCCGGCCGCATCACCAGCCATGGTGACGAAGAACAGTTTGTGAAAGAGCTGATCAAACGGTATAAATAATGCATCTCGGGTACATTGATCATGGAAACCAGTCTGAATACAACCAGGTGGATTGATTCGATCATCATCCGCAAAATGCAGAAAACCGATCTGCCCGCTCTGGAATGGGATGGGGAATACACCCGCTACCGGGAAGTGTACTTAATGGAATTTGAGCGCTCACAGATCGGTTCATCGATACTGTGGGTGGCTGAGGTGCCGGATACCGGTGTGATCGGGCAACTTTTTGTGCAATTGAATGCCGAACGGCAGGAACTGGCCAATGGACATTCCAGAGCATACATGTACGCGTTCCGGATCCGGCCCATCTATCGGGGCGCGGGACTTGGAACCCGGATGATGGAAACCATGGAAAATGATCTATCCGCACGGCGATTCAACTGGATAACCCTAAATGTGGGAAAGGCAAACTATTCCGCCCGGCGTTTGTACAACCGGCTGGGATACCGGGTTGTCGCCCATGAAGCCGGACGCTGGTCCTACCGCGATGAGAAAGGCGTCCTGCGCAAGGTGGAAGAACCCGCCTGGCGTATGGAGAAATTTATCTCGCGGGCTTAACGAATCTCAGCCAGACCGTCTGACGACCCTGCCGGTCTGTGCAATCCATCCGTTCTTCCAGATCAAAATGCTGCTGGAACAATGCAATGTCTTCTTCTGTGATCCGCAACTCAGATTTATCTTTCAGTGACGACCTGTGTCCGTATAGAAGAAAGGTTCCTCCCGCTTTTAGCCAAAGGTCATTATTGGTTCTGTAACATCTCCGTGAACCCTCAGGCAGGTTGTGGAAACATCCGATATCCAAAATAAAATCAAATTCTGCCTTTGGAAACCGGTTTTCCAGAATATCACCGGAAAGGAACTGGCCGACCAATCCAGCCGATTGGAACCGTTTGCGTGCTCTTTCAATGGCCAGCAGAGCCATATCCACGCCAACCGTTTGCCATCCGGCTTCCGCCAGGGTCAGGCTATTTTTACCGGTCCCGCAACCCAGATCCAGCGCTTTTCCGGGGGGATGTGAATCGATGAAATCCATCAATTCGGGCGGTGAAATATTTGTATCCCACGGTGGATGCCCGAAATACCACAGGTTGTAATTTAACCATTGAAAGAACCGGTGAAAGGACATGAAGATTTGATCCCGAATATCTGGAATGCCGGATTACAATTCAAATTCCAATGGTATCAGAGAAAAACTGATTTCAAGACCAGGCAAAGGAGATTGCCATGCAATACCGGAGATTCGGAAAAACAGGCTGGAATATCAGTGAGATCGGATACGGCATGTGGGGTATGGGCGGTTGGACTGGATCAGACGATGCCGAGTCACTGGATTCTCTGCAATCTGCCCTTGAGTTGGGATGCAACTTCTTTGACACGGCTTACTCATATGGTGAAGGCCACAGTGAACGTCTTCTGGGACAATTGATCAAAGCCAACCCGGGCAGGTCGATCTTCACAGCCACCAAAATTCCACCGAAAAACCGCATCTGGCCAGCCGCTCCGGATTTCGGGCTGGACGAATGCTTCCCGCCGGACCATATCGAAGAATTTATCCACACGAGTCTGACCAATCTGGGCACTGCATCGATCGACTTGATCCAGTTCCATACCTGGCAGGATGCCTGGATGGCTGATGACCGTTGGCTCAAAAAACTGGAAGAAATGAAACAACAAAAACTGATCAACGCCATCGGCATCAGCATCAACCGCTGGCAGCCATCCAATGGAGTAAACGCCGTTGAAAGTGGCGTGATCGATGCGGTCCAGGTGATCTACAACATCTTTGATCAGGAACCGGAAGATGAGCTGTTCCCCGCCTGCCGGCAGCATGATGTGGCGGTCATCGCACGGGTTCCGTTTGATGAAGGATCTCTGACAGACACCCTGACACCCGAATCAAAATGGGGGGAAGGTGACTGGCGCAATATCTACTTTTCACCGGAAAAGCTTCCGGTTACCCTGGAAAGGGTTAAACGGGTCCGCAGGGATCTGCCACAGGGCTTGACGATGCCGGAAATGGCTTTGAGATTCATCCTGTCCAATCCGGATGTAAGCACAGTCATCCCGGGGATGCGCAAGAATCACCACGTGCAATCCAATATTGCCTGCAGCGAGGCTGGTCCCCTGCCCCCCGGTCTGATCAAAGAATTGAAAAAACATCGCTGGGATCGGGTAAAACTGTAGACGGTTTGTAAAAATACCATACTCAGTTTCGCAATTCCGATCCGGTTATTGGAATTCGCCGGTTAACCCTGTTACTGGAATCTCCGGTGACGATCAAACCGGTTGGATTTGTATGGTTAATTACCTGACATTTGTCCGCTTTACAGAAAAGCCCTATCCGAATAAAATTACTCGGCTTTAGTAGCACAATTTTTCCTCGGAAGGGTTCGTTCATGAAAGAATATACGACTGAATCGATCCGCAACATTGCGCTGGTTTCACATAGCGGTGCCGGCAAGACCATGTTTGCCGAAGCCTCACTCCATTTTTCCGGAGCCACAACCCGCATCGGAAAGATTGACGACGGCACCACCGTTTCCGATTATGAAGATGAAGAGATCCGGCGTAAGATTTCACTTTCCACCTCTGTCATTCCGGTGGAATACAAAGACCACAAGATCAACCTGCTGGACACTCCGGGATATACCGATTTTATCGGTGAAGTGATCTCGGCTCTGCGCGTCGCGGATGGCGCAGTGGTTCTGGTCGATTCGGTTGCCGGTCTTGAAGTGGGCACGGAGATCGCATGGACCTATTGTGATCAAATGAATCTCCCACGCTTTGTAGTAATCAATAAAATGGAACGCGATAATGCGAACTTCCAGAAAGCTCTGGCCAGCATTCAGGAATTCTCATCCACGCGGGTCATTCCAGTTCAACTTCCCTGGGGCGAGAAAGCGGATTTTCAGGGTGTGATCGACCTGATCACAATGAAAGCCTACAAAGGCGATGGAAAGACCGCGGTCGAAATCCCCGCAGACCTTCAATCAGAAGCTGAAGAAGCCCATACCGTTCTGGTTGAGGCTGCCGCGGAAGGCGCGGATGAGCTTCTGGAAAAATACCTGGATAGCGGCGAACTTTCGGATGAAGAGATCATTCACGGACTTCGCAGCATGGTCCGGACTTGTGGATTTATCCCGGCTTTTGCCGGTTCACTCGGCGTGGAAACCGGTATTGCCCTGGTACTTGATGCCCTCATTGATTTCATGCCCTCCCCGGCTGATATTCCCACTGTTGTCGCACAAAACAAAGACAAAGAGGAAGAACTGAAAGCATCAGATGCCGGCCCGCTGGCAGCGTATATCTGGAAAACCACAGCTGATCCATTTGTGGGGAAGCAGACATTCTTCCGTCTGTATTCGGGAACACTGTCTTCTGATTCTCACGTCTGGAACCAGAATAAATCGATTGATGAACGCATTGGCACCATGAGCGTTCCCCGTGGTAAAGAAACCATCGCTGCAAAGGTATTCCATTGTGGAGATATTGGAGTTGTCCCGAAATTAACAGAGACATCCACCGGCAACACACTGAGCGATAAAAACCATCCGCTTACTCTGCCCTTGCCTTCGTACCCGAAAGCCCTTTATCAGGTGGCTGTCTTCCCGAAGACCCAGGCTGACTCAACCAAGATCAGCCCCACACTGACCCGGCTTTGCGAAGAAGATCTGACCCTGTCTTGGCACAACGACCAGACCACCCTGCAAACCATTATGCAGGGGATGGGCGACCAGCACATTGATGTAGCCATCCGTCGCGCGACGTCCAAATTCCAGGTCAACCTGGTGATATCAGAACCAAAGGTACCCTACAAAGAAGCCTGCAATAAAAAAGCGGAAGCCACGTACCGTCATAAGAAACAAACCGGTGGTTCCGGTCAATTCGGTGAAGTGGCACTGCGCCTTGAGCCCTGCCCCGACAAAGATTTTGATTTCACCTGGGATGTGTTCGGTGGCGCCGTTTCTCAAAGCTACAGCTCATCCATTCAAAAAGGTATCCTGAGCGTCATGAAAGAAGGCGTGCTAGCCGGGTATCCAATCTCCGGTGTCCGCGTTTCCGTTTTTGATGGAAAGGAACATCCGGTTGATTCAAAACCGATTGCTTTTGAAATTGCCGGTCGCGAAGCTTTCAAACAAGCCTTTAGGGACGCCAATCCGGTATTGCAGGAACCCATTATGAACGCCAAGATCATTGTTCCTGAATCCAATATGGGCGATGTTATTGGTGACCTGAACACCCGGCGTGCCCGCGTAATGGGCATGGAAACGGAAGGCGGGAAATCTACAGTCTCAGCGCACGTACCCCTTGTTGAAATGCTGCGCTACACCACGCAACTCCGGTCCATGACCGGCGGACGCGGAGTGTTTGACATGGAACTTGACCACTACGAGGTCGTTCCCACCCAGATCACCGCGGACATTGTTGCCGCCCGCCAGAAGGAACTGGCTGCGAAGAAAGAAGAGTAACTTCTCAATAACCATAAGCCTCTCCGAAATTTGGAGAGGCTTATTCTTTCGTCTCTATAAAATGGCAACGCCTTTGAAAACAGAAATTTACAAATCTGTATGGCCGTTATGTTTTGGTTGTTTTGATCCCGCATTCCTGTACAATAAGGAAACTGAATGTATGACGATAACTATCCATATAGACTGATTACCTGATTGGATTTCCCATTCTCCCACCGGTAGAGGGCATTGGATGCCAATACGGAAACGATGGTTCGGGTCACGAATTAAAACAAGGGTCATAGCGATTGTTGTTACCGCTGTGTGTTTGTCCATCGGTATTACTACATTCATTAATTACCTGTATCTATCCAATTATCTTACAGATAATTCCGGAGAAAAAATCTCGTTGATCGCCAATAA
>CAYRHB010000134.1:0-8666 GCA_964424035.1 uncultured Leptolinea sp. | reverse complement strand
CTCAAATAACCGGTATTGATGACCTCGCGTAAAGGTTGAAGAACGGCCTTTAATAAGATTTCCTGTATGGCATCTGTTATGGATTCGACGCCCTCACCGTGAAGCATATCGCACAGCTGTTGATAGGTATGTGATGGGTCATCAACAACTGAACGGAAATTGGAAAACACCGAGCAGGTATAAGCCCGTAAATGGAGAAACATACCCTGGTTTCTGAGGTCTTCTGATGAACGGATGAATTCCAGCCCGCTATTCAATTCCCGGAAAAGGATGAAACGATCGTGTCCGGTTTGGAGATTCAGACCATCAACAAGGGATGTTTGGGACAGGTGGCGGTTCCCATCCGATGTCTTTTTCGTATAGGCACTTGATATCCGTATCCACCCCGAGGTTTCTGAGAATTTATTGTGATATGCTACCAGAACTCTCTCAGACCCAAGTCCATTCGTGAATGTTATGACATTTTCATCAACATAACCATGATCAGAATAAAAATCGTACAGATAGAAATCTTCTATTCCTGCAAATAAGGCACGCTTTTGAACCAGGGGAAAGATCTCTTTCTCATGCCGGTAAACAAGATCCTGGTCTGGTTTTTCATCGTAATATGCGCGTTTATACTCCATTCCATATTTTTCAGTATAGCCTTCCACCTGTCCATGACCAAACATGGGCAGGCCAGGCAGGGTGGACATCAGAGTACAGACACCAAAGTACTTGTCACCTTTACCAAACTGATCAACAGCTGTCCGTTCATCCGGGTTTGAAATAAAGTTGACATACCGGCGTAGAATTTCAGGATCGAACTCAAGCGTATTCTTTATTAATTGCCTGAATTTCGCGTTTTCTTCATCGCGCAACATGTTCATAAAAGCGCTGTTATAAACACGGTGCATTCCAAGCGTACGGACGAAATATCCTTCCATCAACCAGAAGGCTTCTGCCAGAAGCAGAGTATCCGGGGCTTCTTTTGCGACCCTGTCTACAACTTCACGCCAGAATTCCTGTGGCATGGCTGCAAGGAATTCATCCCGTGGAAGACCATGTTCAGCACGCGAAGGGATATCACCTCCGGAACCGGGTTCGGGGAACCACAAACGTTGAAAATGACGGCGTGCGAGAGTCATGGCTGCATCAAAGCGAATGATCGGGAATTTCCTGGCTACATCAAGAATAGTCTGAATTACAGCTTCACGAACCTCAGGATTCAAGTAATTAAGCTGGGCTGTGTCATTCCACGGCATGCTGGTTCCATCATTGCCGTGATAGATAAATCTCGTATCACCATTGCGCCGGTCAATCCGGCGGAATACGACTGCTGCATCTGTACGATTGTAATAATGGTCATCAATTTTGACCTCTATGGAAGGATCAGGCGAAAGATCCGGTCCTTCAAAATTGTATGAGGGAAACGGGCTGTATGGGAGTGAAAGGAAACGGTCTGGATTGTGCATTACCCAGTCGCTATCGATGGCCATATGGTTGGGAACCATATCACTGGCAAGGCGGATGCCGCGTTGCCAGGCGCGATTGCGGAGATTTTCGTATGCTTCATACCCGCCGATCTCATTCGCAATCTCGTATCGGGCCAGCGAGTACGCGGATGAAACGGCATCCGGATTGCCACACATTTGTTTTATGCGCGCTGACGCAGTGCTTCTTTCCCAGAGGCCGATGAGCCACAATCCGGTGAAACCCCGGCGGGAGAGAATATCGAGTTCTTCATCCGGAATCTGATCCAGAGAGGTGATGGGTCTTTCATATTTTTTACTGAGTTGGTCAAGCCATACCAATGTGTTCTTTGCCAGCAAGACAAGCCTGGGCATCCATTCACGGTCAGCTGAGTATTGTTCCTTCTCACTGTCCAGTGAAGAAAGTGAGTATATCGGAACCTGGGTTACACCCGGACCGGTAAATCCCAGTTTTTCTTCCTCGCGAAGGAGATCCAGGCTGGAAAGCAGGCGGTACAAAAATTTCCCCAGTAATATGCCCCATCTGGAACGGATATACTCCAGCTGACCGGGTAGAGAGTTCGGAACAGCTATGGCAGGGCTTCTGAACATATCCAACAAATTTTGATTCTCGGGACCAAAATGCGGTTGCGATTCAAAGAATTGGTAGATCTCTTTCAAGATAAAGTTGTATTTTGTTTCGTTGGTCAGGTGTTTTTCATCAAATAATTCCTGAAAGGATGACACGGCTGCCGGATTCCGGTTGGTTACCCAGAGGACGATGATCTCTTCCATCGTATTTACCCTGTTGGAGACCCCATCAAAACTGTCTGCCAGATATTCTTCGATGGAAATATCTTTGTTATAGACTGCAACCGGAGGGAATTCGCTGCTGAATTCCTGTAGAAGGTGATTTATTGTCGCCAATCCAAATTGGGAATCCAGATGGGTTAAAAGCTGGTCAAGAACGCGGGGATTCTTTTGCTCACGGTATGTTTTAAATACAAAATGGAGAATTTCATCGATCAAGCCAAGCGCATTGATCTGTCCTGCCTTGACGGCTTTTTCCGGAAAATGGATAACATCGCGCTTCAAGTTCATCCGCTGAGCAAATTGGCGGGCAGCATGAAAATTGGCGAATATTACATTTCCATTAAGAGTAAATATCGATTTTTCGAATTGATATCGGTCCCGAGCAGTACGCGAAATATGAAATTCCATTATTTAATCCTTCCCGGTAAGCTTCTGCGATTCTATTATTATTATATTTGGTTTACTAAATGGGATTTTACAGCATCTCGGAAATGCAAATGTACTTTTCTTTTTCTCCCTTTACCGTCAGATCGCAAACAATACTCCTGGTTTGAGACAATAAGCGGACTGCCTGTGTGGTGGAATCGATACTCCACCGAAATACCCTGGAGATATCACGCATCGTGCAACCTCCGACAGAGTAAAGGTATTTCTCAATAAGGTTTGAACGGGCGACAGATTCCGGGATGAGACGCGATTTTTCAATGAACGGGAAATAGTGGCGGTGGAATACATCATAGACAAATGAATAATGCCATGCGCCCTTTGTACTCGTTCCACAGGGGACGATACGTAAACTCGTTTGAAGGATTTCCAAAGCCCTATTAAATCGGCTTTCTGAACCACTTCCGGAAAGGTGGGATGCCTTTCGCAGCGAGATGGAATCCAGAGGCCCCTCTTGAAGAAGCACTTCATAGACATTCTTTGCTTCCAGTGATAGGTATCCTTTGTGATAATCATCGAGGTAATCCGTTTCAGGTTCTCCGTAATTGGGAGACAGGGCATAAAAATGCGGGAGACAATCAAGAGAAATCATGCAATTCTTGCGGGCTAATACGCGCCCGTAATACCATTCACCTTTGCCCAGAAGTTCATCTTTCCATCCCCATGTGATATGCCCCGGGTCGTCGTGCTCATCAGCGACAGGTCTGTCACCTGCCGCTGCGACCCAGAGACTTGGGAGCAAGAAACCTTTAATGGGCCAAAAAAAGACAAAACCACGCTGATTTACAAAACGGACTGCTTCGCTCTTTGTATGAATTCGAAGAGAGGGGTTCGATCTGTATGTTTGCTGTCTATAAACCCGGATAATTTCTTGATCAATTTCAAGCATTACTTTGATTCTGCTTTGAGAATGTGCGTGATTATATTTGAGCCGCTTCCGCCAATATTTTGCGCCATACCAAACACAGGGTGTTCAACCTGTGTTTCACCGGCTTCCCCGCGGAGCTGTTGAACCACTTCGATGATTTGATACATGCCGGTGGCTCCTACAGGGTGTCCACGGGCCTTCAGACCTCCACGAGTGGCGATAGGGATTGCGCCTTTCGGGCAGATCTGGTTTTCAATAGCCAATCTGGGTCCCTGTCCCCGTTCTGAAAACCCGCAGGCTTCCAACGAAAGTGCAGCCATAATCGTAAAAGCATCATGCAACTCAAAAACACCGATATCAGAAGGCCCAATCCCTGCCTGGTCATAAGCCTCCCTTACAGATTTTTCTGCAGCAGTCAGCCAGGTTGGATCTTTACGTGCATGAACTGCGATGGTATCTGTGGCTGCTGTTGAGGCAACCACTTTTATTATCCTTTGACCATGGCGTTTGATCATTTCACATGGAACGACTATGGCAGCTGCCGCACCATCTCCCATCGGAGAGGCATCCATTAAATTGATCGGGTCAGCTATCATGGGCGCTTTCTGGTAGGACGATGCATTGATTGCAGACTGAAACCTGGCATACGGATTGTGAACGCCATTGGCATGCGCATTAATGGAAAATCCGGCAAAGTCATCCTTGTTCCAACCGAACTCATGCAGGTATCGACGCATGAGCAATGCGTTCAGGGCCACAAAAGAAAGCCCCATATCTGCTTCCCAATCCGCGTCTGCAGCTGTGGCAAGCCGGGTTGTGATCTCTGCCCCCGGGGAGTCGGTCATCTTCTCAACGCCAACCGCAAGGGCGGAATCAACTGAACCTGATGCTACAGCTATGACTGCTGAACGGAAAGCCGCAGAACCTGAACTGCATGCTGATTCAATATGATAGGCTTCCGAATAACGCATACCGATCCAATCGGCGATATAACTTCCAAGATGCTGTTGCCGGTTGGCTGAACCGGACATCATATTGCCCACAAATATGCTTTCAATGCTATCAATGCCACACTCCTGAAGTGCCATCAGGGCAGCATCTCCGGCAATTTCGCGCAGGGATTTATCCCAATGTTCTTCGACTTTTGTCTGGCCTATTCCAATCACAGCGACTTCGCGCATGATACCTCTCTTTATCGCAATGTGTTTCTATTATAAATTGCTATGGTATCAGAAACTATCATGTTAGGCTGATTAATAGAAAAACACCGGATATCTATCCGGTGTTTCTTGAAGAGGAATCTTCTTCTAATCTTTTTTGTCAAACATGACAGAGAGGACAAAACTCACAATACTGATCACCAGAGCGCCGATGATAGCCGCCCAGAAATTGTCAATTTCAAACGGAATACCAACAGCCGTGGCGATATTGCTGGTGAGTAAAAGCATAAGGGCATTGGCAATGAAAGTGAAAAGCCCAAGAGTGATTATGTAAAATCCACAGGTAAGAAATGAAAAAAGAGGTTTGATTATCGCGTTGACTACACCGAATATCAAAGCCAGCAACAATAGTGTATCAATTCCTCCTGTGAAGTAGATACCTGGAACGAATGTGATGGTGATAGCCAGAGCAACTGCGTTGATCAATAACCGAATAATGAATGATTTCATTTTCTCCTCCAGAAATAACCGGATTTGTCCGGAAAGCAACTTTGTGTTTTGAGTTCCATAATACTATACGGGATTATCACTCGGAAGTTGCATGTTTGCATATTATTAGAACTAATGCTATTTTATCTATATTCAAGATTTATTTGTTGAAGGGGAATGATTAATGCAAAAAACAAAACTGATCATTGCCGAATTAAATACCTGGGTATGGTTGCATGAGCTGGAGAATAAATACGAAAAGAAGATGACGCTTGAGAACATACATTAGGACTAGTGGCGTAACGTTGATTAAATGGGTTTTACTGCTGTCTGGCTTATGGGTATCTGGAAACGCAGTCCATCAGGTAAAAAGATCAGTGAAGAAAATGTGGACCTTTATGGTGATTACGCCAACTCGTTACCTGATTGGAAACCGGAGGATTTACCAGGGTCCCCATATTGCATAATGGATTATTCAATTGATCCGTTTTTTGGTGGAGTTCGGACTCTGAAAACCGTTCGAAAAGCCTTGAATAAACTCGGCCTCTTGCTGATTCTCGACTTTGTCCCCAACCATGTTGCGATTGACCATCCCTGGTTGAAAACCAATCCCGAATATTTTGTACCCGGTGACGAGGTTGACTACCTGCGGGCGCCGCGGGAGTTTTTGAAAACATCAACCGGGGTCTTTGCAAATGGCCGTGATCCTTTCTTCCCTCCTTGGAAGGATGTGGTGCAATTAAATGCGTTCTCGAAGGCGTACAGAAATGCAGCGATTGATGAATTGAAGAAGATGGGCGGTCTCTGTGATGGTGTGCGCTGTGATATGGCCATGCTGATGTTGAATCGGGTCTTCTGCTACACATGGCAATCGCGGGGAGGTGTACCTGCCGAAACGGAATTTTGGGTTGATGTTATTTCTGCAACGAAAGATGCCTTCCCGGAAATGATCTTCATTGCTGAAGTTTACTGGGGACTTGAATGGGATTTGATGCAGACCGGTTTCGATTATTGCTATGATAAACGGCTTTACGACAGAATCATTCACGAAAACTCAACAACCATCAGGCAACATTTGCAGGCTGATTTCGGTTTTCAGACAAGATTGCTACGATTCCTCGAGAATCATGATGAAAATAGGGCAGCCAGCCTTATGACAGAAGAAAAATTGCGGGCTGCTTCCATTCTCACAGCTTCATTACCAGGAGCTTTTTTGATGTACGAGGGACAATGGGATGGACGCAGGCGGATGAATCATGTGCTATTGGGCCGCAGACAGGAAGAACCGCTCAATGAAACAATACGTGTATTCTACAAAAAGCTGAATAATGTATCACAAAATATTCCGGTGAATGGAACATGGTTTCTTTGTCCTGTTTCCACCTGGCCGGATAATAAAACCGGGGAAGACCTGATCACTTTTGGATGGGAGAATGCAGACAAGAAACAGTTAATAGTCGTTAATTACTCGGATCATACATCCCAGGGTAGGTTGATACTTCCCTGGGAGGATTTGATAGAATTGGATATCAAGATGCGTGATGTATTTACCGATGAGATCATAATTCGAAAGGGAAGGGAAATAATAACTGAGGGATTGTTTGTAAACCTCCCTCCCTGGGGTTTTCACTGGTTTCAAATTCAATAATTTTCATAAGGAGTAAAAATGAAGTTCTGGGATATCTCTGTTCCCATTTCGAAAGATCTACCGATCTGGCCGGGAGACCCGAAAGCAGTTGTCGAACGGGTGAACCGGATTGAAGATGGCGCAAATGCCAATGTTTCCCGGATGAATATGGGCTGCCATACAGGAACACATGTAGATGCACCATTTCATTTTCTGATGGAAGGGAAAACAATTGAAACATTACCTTTAGATTCACTGGTTGGTCCTGCACAGGTTGTTCTCATTCCTGATGATATATCTGTCATAACGGATGAAATTATTGGAATATGCGGGATCAAACCTGGGACAGAACGGGTTCTCTTTAAAACATATAATTCTACATTTTGGAAAAAATACAAATCTCAATTCAGGACGGAATTTGCCGGAATTGATGAATCGGGAGCCAAAGCACTGGTCGACAGGGACGTGAAATTGATAGGGATCGATTATTTATCGGTATCTCCATTTAAAAAAAGCCGGCCAACCCATGAAGTCTTTTTGAAAGCTTCCGTTGTGTTGCTGGAAGGTTTGGACCTCTCTGATGTTGATGCCGGAGATTATGATCTGGTTTGTCTTCCGGTAAAACTTAATGGAGCGGATGGAGCCCCTGCCAGGGCTATTTTGATCCGGGAGGATTGAAACTCAAACGGTAATACCGATTTTGGTTAATAAAGTGGTAATACTCTGTAACCAAAAAGGTTATTCAGCATCACAATAACAATTTGTTTAAATTTTGTCTGGAGCAAGGAACAATGATGTCGACATCTACAGGTAGCCCGGGTGACCAGGCGCAACATGAGAAAGTTATTATTCTGGGGTCAGGGCCGGCTGGAATGTCAGCCGCGCTTTATGCCGCACGCGCAGATCTGTCGCCGCTGGTTATCAGTGGTATGGAACTGGGTGGACAGGCTGCGCTTACCCATACAATTGAAAATTATCCCGGATTTCCTGATGGGGTAGGCGGTTCAGAACTGGGCGAACTTTTCCAAAAACAGGCTGAAAGATTTGGCGCCCGTGTTGAATTTACAATAGCTACGTCAGTTGATCTCACAGGAAAGCCGATAAAAATCACCACTGACTACAATGAATATAGGACGGATAGCCTGATCATCGCAACAGGCGCCAGCCCCAATCATTTGAATGTTCCCGGTGAGATAGAACTTACGGGAAAAGGGGTATCCTATTGCGCCACCTGTGATGGATGGTTTTTCAAGGAAAAATCGGTTGCGGTTGTGGGCGGGGGTGACAGCGCCGTTGAGGAAGCTCTGTTCTTAACCCGGTTTGCAACATCGGTGACAATCATTCATCGGAGAGACGAATTGCGGGCTGGAGCCATCCTTCAGAAACGGGCAAATGAAAACCCGAAGATCTCTTTCAGGTGGAATAGTGTTATTGACGAGATTCAGGGCGAAGGCAAGGTTACGTCATTGCTTCTGAGAGATACGAAGACGAATGAAAAAAGCACACTTGAGGTGGATGGTGTTTTCATTTTCATAGGGCATAAACCCAATACACAATTATTCAAGGGGCAGCTTGACATGGATGACAATGGTTTTATAAAGACCAACTCACTGATGGAAACCAGTGTTCCGGGTGTGTATGCGGCTGGAGAAGCGGCTGATTCGCATTTCCGTCAGGTGATCACATCTGCCGGAATGGGAGCCGCGGCAGGCATCCAGGCTACCCACTACCTGGAAGAAAAATAAAATCGGACAAAAAGAAAGAGGACGGCTCAAAACTAACCTAGAATCGTTCCCTAAAAAATAGACAAAAAA
>CAYRHB010000133.1:0-8687 GCA_964424035.1 uncultured Leptolinea sp. | reverse complement strand
TGGATGCTCAAAAAGAATTAAAAGCCCAGACACCCAAATTGTCTGTGACATTCCTCGGTGCCCAGTCTGAATCCAACGTGAACGAACAGATTAACATTGTTGAAAGCGCTATTGACCGTGGTGTTAAAGCCATTGTTCTGGCTCCCTCCGATGTTAAAGCCCTGCAGCCGGCTGTTAAGAAAGCCAAAGATGCCGGTATCCCTGTCATTATCATCGACTCCAAACTTGATGGCGATCCTTCACAATACGATTCCTTCCTGGCCACCGATAACAAAGCTGCTGGCGAAGCCTGTGCCAAAGCCCTGATCGAAGGCGTAAAGAAAGCTACTGGCAAAGACACCGGCAAGATCGCCGTCATGTCCTATGTCGCGGGTGTCGGTTCTGAAGTAGGCCGCGTTGGCGGTTTCAAAGATTACATCAAAGCCAATTCCAAATTGGAAATCGTCACTACCCAATATTCCAATGCGGATATGCCGACTGCCCTGAACCAGACCACCAATGTTCTGCAGGCTAATCCTGATCTCGTGGGTATCTTTGGTGCCAACGAACCAACCGCCATCGGTATGGGACGCGCCATTAAAGAAGCCGGCCTCTCTGGCAAGATCGTCGCCATTGGTTTCGACGGTAACAGTGCCTTGAAAGAAATGGTTGTGGATGGAACACTCAATGCCATCGCCGTTCAGAGTTCCTACAATATGGGCTTCCTCGGCGTCAAAACAGCCTACGATGTTGCTTTCGCCGGCAAGAAAGTTGATGCCTATGTTGATACCGGTTTCCTGATGGTTACCAAAGATAACGTCGATTCCACTGAAGCAAAGAACGTCCTGTACTAAACACGCTTCATCCTTATCCTTTTGGGCGGCCTGTGTCTTCGAGTACAGGCCGCCTGGGGTAAATATTTGGATCTATCTCCAAATCAACTGAATAGCACTTATGAAAGAAGCAAATGAAATATGCCTGGAATAATCCGGCGTGTTATCTGAAAGGAATTATTTATGTTAATTGGCGTTTCTCCACTGATTTCACCTGAGTTACTCGCGGTTTTACACCGGATGGGGCATGGCGATGAGATTGTTATAGCTGATGCGCATTTTCCAGGAGAGACTTTCGGTAAAAGAGTATTACGGGCAGATGGTTTAAAAATTCCGGCATTATTGGAAGCTATCCTTCCACTTTTTATTCTAGACAATTACGTTGACAGCCCGCTCATCATGATGGCGCCTGTGGCGGGCGATCAACTTGACCCGGACGTTGAAAAGTCATATCGAATGGCGGTGGATAAATGCTGGCCAGAGACTCCACCGATTAAACGTATTGATCGCTTTGAGTTTTATGAACGGACGAAATCATCTTTTGCAGTTCTGATGACAGGAGAAACAGTCAAATACGGGAACATCATTTTAAAAAAAGGTGTCACCCCTATTTATTAATAAGGAATGAAATACATTTTCGAGGAGACATACCATGGACACATCTTTAGAAAAAGTTGATCCCAATCTGGTGCCAAAGCGCAAGACGCATACCGGCGCGCAGATCCCTGGGATTGGATTGGGGACGTTTGGTTCTGACCGATTTACTGCTGAAGATATCGCAGCAGCCGTTTTGGGAGCGATTGAGCACGGTTACCGCCATATCGATTGCGCAATGGTTTATGGAAATGAGAAGCAGATCGGCGTTTCGTTAAAAAAAGCGATGGATAGTGGTGTGAAGCGTGAAGAATTATGGATAACATCCAAGCTCTGGAACAACAAGCACGCGGAAGAGGATGTGATTCCAACCTGCAAGCAGACTTTAGCAGATTTACAGTTGGATTATCTTGATCTGTACTTAGTGCATTGGCCATTTCCAAACCACCATGCCCCTGGTGTGGATGTTGATTCAAGAGATCCCCATGCTGTTCCGTATATCCATGAAAATTTTATGAAAACATGGCGTCAGATGGAAAAATTAGTAGAGATGGGTTTGGTAAGACACATTGGCACTTCAAATGTGACCGTACCTAAATTGCAACTAATTGTTCGCGATGCGAGGATCAAACCAGCCGCGAATGAAATGGAACTGCATCCTCATTTCCAACAGCCTGAATTGTTTGATTTCTGCAAATCCAATGGAATCGTTCCGATTGGTTTCTCACCCATTGGTTCACCGACCCGTCCGGATAGAGACAAAACTCCAGAGGATACTGTCGATATTGAAGATCCAGTGATCTTGAAGATCGCGAAGAGGCTGAATGTTCATCCCGCTGTGGTGTGTGTTAAGTGGGCTGTGCAGCGGGGGCAGATTCCGATCCCATTCTCAATTTATCCCAAAGAATATGTCAGCAACCTGAAATCAGTGACGGAAAACCCGTTGACAGATGAAGAGATGAAAGAGATCGCCGGAATTGATAAAAATGATCGTTTGATTAAGGGACAGGTATTCCTGTGGGAAAGCGCCAAAGACTGGCATGAACTCTGGGATTTGGATGGAACAATCACTAAAGGATAGCGGGATCACCGGAGAAACATGGCATTCAGACATATCCTGACGGTTGATGTAGGAACATCAAGTACGAAAACAGCCCTATGGGCGGAAGACGGGCATCTTCTGGCGCATGCATCATACGGGTATCCGCTTTCACGGCCTGAACCGCTATGGGCTGAAATTGACGCAAACATCTGGTGGCAGGCTGTTTGCTCCACTATTCAGGAAGTATTGACGAAGAGCGGTATATCACCGGACACTATCGCCGGGATCGGAATCGACGCCGTTGGTTGGACGATGATCCCGGTAGATAGTATAGGAAATCCTCTGCGACCGGCCATGATCTGGCTTGACCGACGCGCGGAACGCGAAACGATGTATTTGAAATCACTACCGGATGCGGACCAACTGGTCAACCTGAACGCCAACCCGTTGGACGCGGCATATATCACCCCCAAGTTGCTCTGGTTGAAGAATAATCAGCCTGAGATTTTCGATACTTCCTTTAAGTATATGGAAGCCACTGGATTCATCATCTCCCGGTTTACCGGTGAATTTGTCTGTGAATTCACCCAGGCTTATGGGTATCACTTCTTTGATATTCGCCGTGAATGCTGGGACAGGCAGGCTGCAGAAGAAATTGGAATACCCCTTGAGAGGATGCCGCGGCTTTGTCGAAGCGTGGACGTAGTTGGTCACGTCACTGGGAAGGCGGCCGCGCAGACCGGTTTGAGAAAGGGTACACCGGTGATTGCCGGCTGCCTTGACGCGGTTGCCGGGGCACTGGGTTCGGGCGTTGCCCAACCAGGACAGACAAACGAGCAGGGCGGGCAGGCTGGCGGTGTTGGAATCAGCCTGGACCATATTGTGGTGGAACCACGATTGATCTTTTCGCATCATGTGGTCCCCGGACAGTATTTACTGCAAGCTGGAACAGTTGGCGGAGGATCACTCGGATGGTTCCGTGATCAACTGGGTCTACTGGAGACAAGTGCCGGAAATTTGATCGGGCAAAGCGCGTTCGAATTGTTCAGCCGGCAAGTTCAAAAATCCAAACCGGGTGCCGGAGGATTATTGTTCCTGCCATACATGGCTGGCGAACGGACCCCACTTTGGAGCAGCCTGCCACGAGGAGTATTTTTCGGTCTGACTTACAGCACCACCCGGGCTGACATGTTGCGCGCCATCATGGAAGGGTGCGCTTTTGCCGTATATGACAACCTGCAGATAGCTGAAGAGCACGGTGTTGAAATTGAGGAATTCCTTGGTTCGGGGGGAGCCACGCAAAGCACGGTCTGGTGCCAGATAAAGGCGGATATCTACGGTAAGCCCTTTGTAATCGCAAGAAGGCCGGATGGGGGTGAGGGTGGGCATGACCTCGGGTTATTTGCCCTTACAGCCTGCGGAATCGGCCTGATTGGAAACATCAGTGAGACGATCACATCGTTGCTGCCAAATCGACAGACCTTTGAACCGTCTATGGTCAACCACAGAATGTATGAAGAATTGTTCCTGGTTTATCGGGCGGTATCACGCCAGAATATGGAAAGTTTCGCGAAGCTGGATTCGATTTCACGCAATTGCGCATAGATTATTAATTGGAGTATTCGGATGAGAGCAGCTGTACTGGAAGATAAAGGTGTAATGACGTATAAAGATGTTCCGACACCTGAACCCGGAGAGGGACAGGTGCGGGTAAAAGTCAAATCGGTTTCCATTTGCGGGTCTGATATCAAGCGGTATGTAGATGGTCACCGTGAATATAACCTGATCCTGGGGCATGAAGGCGCCGGGATTATTGACATGGTAGGGAACGGTGTAAACAAAGATTATGTGGGAAAAGCGGCAGCCATCATCCCGCTTATCCCATGTTTTGAATGTGAACAATGCAAACGCGGGTTTTATTCTGCCTGCCACAAGTATTCATTTGTCGGGTCACGGCAGAATGGCTGCTACGCGGAATATGTGGTGGTTCCGGTTAAGAATGTGATGCTGGTTCCTGAAAAGATGAACCTGGAACATGTGGCATTGATCGAACCGTCAACGGTAGCAAGGCACATGCTGGCGCTGGGCAATTTCCAATCCGGTGATACGGCTATCGTGATGGGGGCGGGTTCCATCGGCTTGATGCTGGTTCAGTGGCTGCGTATTCTGGGCGCGAAAAGAATTGTGGTGAGTGACATTCTGGATGTCAACCTTGAGATTGCTTCAAAGTTGGGCGCCCATTTCACGTTGAATCCGGCCAAAGTTGATCTGGCAAAGGAATTGAAAGCCTTAACCGGCGATGGTGCTGACCTGACATTGGAAGCCACCGGCGTTCCCTCTGTACTGGAACAAACCATTTCAGTGACCCGGCCGCGCGGTGGAATTGTGCTTGCCGGAAATCAGCCACTGGATAAAAACATTTCATTGACATTCTTCGAAAACATGATGCGCCGGGAGATACGCATAATGGGCTGCTTCATGTCATATTCGGCACCGTTTCCGGGGCATGAATGGTCAGACACTATTGAATCCATTCTTTCCGGCGGACTGGATATGGAGACGATGATCTCGCACCGGTTCCCGCTTACACAGGCGCCGGAGGTGTTCAAAAAGATCGGGTCGCATCAACTGGCGCATCAGAAAATCATGCTAAATCCTGAGGTAACCGCATGACACTTCAAAACGTTTTACCCTGGATCATTCGCGCCTATAAAGAAGGATGGGCGGTAGGCGCGTTCAATGCCAACACCATGGAGCAGGCACAGGCGATTGCGCTGGCTGCTCAGACTGAAAAAGCGCCGGCTATCATCCAGATCAGCCACCGGGCGCTCACATACATCGGTAGCGGAAACGAAATTCGCGGTCTGCAATATATCGCGGCGATCGGCAAGGCGGCGGCGGAAAGTGTTTCTGCCCCGATATCCCTGCATCTGGACCATGGATCAGAGAGGGATGTGTTACAGGCATTGGCATTGGGTTTCACATCGGTAATGTTTGACGGTGACGGTTTCCCATTTGATGAAAATATTGGCATAACCAAAAATCTTTGTGAAGCAGCCCATTCTGTTGAAGCCTGCATGGAGGCGGAGGTGGGCGAAGTTCCGAAGCCGGATGGTAAAGAGCTAAACCATTCTGCAATCGAATTGACAGACCCTTACGAAGCTGCTGAATTCGCAAAGATGACAGGTGTGGATATTCTGGCTATCGCGTTGGGTTCTGTGCATGGTATGAAATCGAAAGAGGTTAGCCTTGACCTGCAGCGACTGGAAACCATCCGGATGAAGGTAGGCAAACCATTGGTGCTGCACGGGTCATCTGGCGTATCGGATGCTGACATCAAAAAAGGGGTGTCGCTGGGGTTGGCCAAAGTCAATGTTGCCACGCAAATGTCTGCCGCGTTTACCGGCGGTATTCGTGCAGCACTTGCAAAGGACGGTGACGTGGTGGACCCGCGTAAATACCTGACTGTCGGACGGGATCAACAGGTTGCCGCTGTACGGGAACGGATCCGCTTCCTGGGTGCTTCTGGAAAAGCCTGATGGCTCCCATGATCCTTTGCCTTAACCTGAACTCGGCCATTGACAAAACCATTGTGGTCCAGTCTTTTCAGATAAACAAGATCCACCGGCCGGAATCGGTTATTTTGCTGGCGGGTGGAAAGGGATGCAATGTAGCAAGGGCATTGAAACGGTTGGGTGAGACACCGGTTATTTCCGGGTGGGTTGGCGGGTTCGCAGGCCAATTCATCGAAACCAATCTCCAAAAAGACAGTATTGAGACTGCTTTGGTCCATACGGATTTTGAGTCGCGGACCTGCACTTCTATTCTGGATCGTTCCAATCAGACGATGACGGAGATCTATGAGAACGGTGACCCTGTGCCCGCTGACAAGATTAATGAATTGCGCGATTATGTCTCAAGGAATATCGACCGGTATCAGGCTATAACATTATCCGGCAGTATGCCACCCGGTGTGCCGGATGATTTTTACGCCGACCTGATCAACATTGCGAATAAAGCGAATGTATTGACATTTCTGGACGCTAGCGGCGAAGCATTGAAAAAAGGGGTAGCTGCCAGGCCGTTTTTTGTCAAACCAAATGAAACGGAAGCCAGGACACTGCTGGAAATTGATGAAGGCTGCAACGTGGATTTTTCCAGAATGGCGGCGGAAATTGCAACCAAATACCGGACCAAAGTCTTTCTTTCGCTTGGAGCTGAAGGAGCAGTGGCGGCTGATTCCGGCAATATTTACCGTGTAAAGAATCCTGCGGTAGAAGCAGTTTCTGCCGTAGGGTCCGGTGATTGCGCACTGGCAGGTATTGTTCATGGCTATTTGCAAGGAATTTCCTTTAAAGAGTCGGTGGTCTGTGGTACTGCTGCGGGAGCGGCCAATACACTGATGATCGGCGCGAGTAACTTCAAACTGGAAGATTATGAAAAGCTGCGTGGACAGGTCTGCCTTACAGAGATCAACGGGTAAACCCCCGGAGAACTAGATTTTATCTGCCTGGTGGAGCGGCATTCTTCATACTGGAGTGTGTTATCCGTCAGGCAATTTTCATTAGAATGGTAGAAAAGTCAGTAGCCGATTAATGTGGTCACAATCATATGTAAAGGAGAAACACTATGTCTGACCCTAAAACCAGTTCCTTCCCCAAAATTGGCATCCGCCCGGCTATTGACGGCCGCCGCAAGGGTGTGCGTGAATCACTGGAAGACCAGACCATGGGTATGGCCAGGCGGACGGCGGATTTTTTAAGCGCCAACCTGCGATACCCTGACGGTTCACCGGTTCAATGTATTATTGCTGATTCCTGCATCGGGGGTGTGGCCGAAGCAGCACAAACGGCTGACAAATTCCGGCAGAACAACATCGGCGTCTCCATTACGGTGACTCCCTGTTGGTGCTATGGAACTGAAACAATGGATATGGACCCGCACATCCCCAAGGCTGTGTGGGGCTTCAACGGGACGGAACGGCCGGGAGCTGTTTACCTGGCGGCAGTTCTGGCAGGTTACAACCAGAAAGGTTTACCCGCCTTTTCAATTTATGGGAAAGATGTACAGGACTCAAATGATGATGCCATTCCCAATGATGTAAAGGAGAAACTACTCCGATTCACCCGGGCGGGGTTGGCCGTGGCGTTGATGCGGGGAAAATCGTACTTGTCGATAGGCAATGTATCAATGGGAATAGCCGGTTCAATTGTTGATCATAATTTCTTTGAAAGTTACCTGAATATGCGGGTGGAAACAGTCGATATGTCTGAGATCACCCGCCGGATCGATGAGCAAATCTTCGATCCTGATGAGTTCAAACGCGCGCTAGCCTGGACAAAAGCCAACTGCCCGGAAGGACGCGAATACAATCCACCGGCTCTGCAACGTTCACGGGAGCAAAAGGACAGGGATTGGGAAACGGTCGTCAAGATGACGATGATCGCACGAGACCTGATGAAAGGGAATCCGCGCTTAAACGAAATCGACCGCGGCGAAGAGGCATTGGGACATAACGCCATCCTCGGTGGTTTCCAGGGGCAGCGCCACTGGACGGACCACTTTCCGAATGGTGATTTTATGGAAGCTATTCTGAACTCATCGTTCGATTGGATTGGAATACGACCACCATATTTACTTGCCACAGAAAATGACAGCCTGAACGGCACGGCTATGTTGTTTGGTTACCTGCTGACCAATACGGCGCAGATTTTTGCCGATGTACGCACTTACTGGAGCCCGGAAGCTGTAAATCGTGTGACCGGGTATAGCCTGACAGGCCAGGCGTCCGGGGGATTGATACACCTGATCAATTCGGGCGCGGCATCGTTGGATGCTACCGGGCAGATGGAAATTGACGGAAAGCCGGCCATAAAGCCGTTCTGGGATATCACCGAAACAGACGCTGAAAAATGTCTGAAAGCCACCACATGGTACCCGGCGATGACCGAGTATTTCCGCGGGGGCGGGTATTCTTCTCTATTCCTGACACGAGGCGGGATGCCGGTGACCATGATGCGCATCAACCTGGTTAAGGGGTTGGGGCCGGTGCTTCAACTGGCGGAAGGCGGGACGGTGGATCTACCGGCACATGTACACGAAGCGCTGAACGAGCGGACCAATCCCACCTGGCCGACGCATTGGTTTGCTCCTC
Organism: uncultured Leptolinea sp.; assembly: GCA_964424035.1. Taxonomy (GTDB): domain Bacteria; phylum Chloroflexota; class Anaerolineae; order Anaerolineales; family Anaerolineaceae; genus Leptolinea. The sequence goes on along the minus strand of CAYRHB010000133.1, from coordinate 85 downwards.
GATTGACAGGCAAAGGTGCCTTCAGGGATGTGTATTCGGTGATGGCCAACTGGGGAGCCAATCATGGCGCCGTCAGTTACGGGCA
>CAYRHB010000132.1:0-8744 GCA_964424035.1 uncultured Leptolinea sp. | reverse complement strand
TTGAGGCGACGAGGGGATTTGAACCCCTGATGAGGGTTTTGCAGACCCTTGCCTTGCCACTTGGCCACGTCGCCATTTGTAATTGCAGGCAGATTTTATCAGGTCAAAGGAATAAACGCAAGGCAGGGTATCACTGTCGTTGTACACGCTTCCTGTTGAAGACGCCGATCCCTATGACAAAATACAACAATGATAGCAAAGACATACATCCCAACCGGAAAGATATGTCATTGAATCCGGCTCCGCTGACCAGGGATTGGCTCAGGATCAGCATGGCATGGGTAGCGGGGATCACATCAAACAATCCCATTTGATGACCGCTGATTGTTATCAGAGCAGGAATTGTAAACGGGAAGAACGCACCTGACAGGAAGACCTGTAACATGGAGAAGATACTTCCAGTGTTTACCCCTTCACTGTCATTATGAATGAAACAGGAGACCAGAAAACCCAAACCGATGGAACTGAAGGATAGAACCAGGCAAATCGCACCTGCCAGTAATAGTGAGCCTTCAGTGTGAAAACCAAGTGCTTTTGCCATCAGCAGCATCAAAGCCACCTGGATCACCGCCACCAGCATTTGCGCCAGGCTGATCCCGGCGAACCATTCTGCCGTGGTCAGCGGTGAAAGTTGCAGAAGCTGCGCCGTACCGGTCCGCAATTCCCGGCCTATCAGAGTGGCAGTTTGTGGAATTAGCAGCAGGATCGCCATGATCATCACGCCGGGGGCGAATGCGTCAAAATCAGTGAGCGGCATATTGACCGACAAATTTTCAACCTGTAAATCCACAATGGGATGCAAACCTTCACGCTTTTCCTGTATCGGGGTTAGCACTTCCTCAAGGTATCCGCTGGCATTGATAAATGCCATACTGGTTCCATCACCTCTTACCGTGCGTGAAAGCTCTCCGGTTGAATCACAGGTAAAAATAACCAGCATCGCGGCTTCCTTGCTGCGCAATCTCCCGTCAGCTGCATTCAGATCACTGACCGGTACCACGTTGAACATCGGTCGGCCATCCGCGTATTTTTCTTCTTCCATCGCCCTGATATCATCTGCTGCCAATCCCCGTGATTGATCTGCCAATAACACATCAAACGTTTTCAACCGAGGATTTTGTCCGTACCCGAAAGCCATGACCAGCATCATGGCAGCCGGCAATAAAATGGTGAGCAACAGGAATTGTGGTTCTCGCCATATCTCAATTAAATATTTACGGGCCACCGGCCAGGTTTTCATTCGCGCAGCCTCCGTCCGGTAAGCTGAATGAACACATCTTCTAATGTGTTGGCATGTATGGTTACCTCGCCTGGTTTAAATCCGGCATTTCTCAAAACATCCAGAATTTCAGCCAGATTGCCCACCGCGTTCAAAGCGCGCACTTTCAGAATTCCGGCAGTCAAATCAATTTTCACATCATGGCTTAATCCGGCAAGCGCGGATTCTGCCAGAACCGGGTCGTGTGCTCCATTGGTCAGGTGGATTTCCACCAGGTCACCTTCGCCCAGGCTGTGTTTTAACTTCTCCGGTGTATCCAATACCAGCAATTCGCCGTGATCAATAATGGCCACCCGGTCCGCCACCCGCTCAGCCTCATCCATATTGTGCGTGGTGACAATGACGGTTTTGTGGCGCGCCAGTGATTGGATATATTCACGTACCTTTACCCGACTTTGAGGATCCAGTCCGGCTTCCGGTTCATCCAGGATGACCAGTTCAGGGTCGTGGACCAGCGCCATGGCCAGGTTTAACCGGCGCTGCATGCCACCCGAAAGTGTCCGCGCCAGGGTGTTCCGCTTCTCCTCCAAACCCAGATCTTCCAGCAACCCCAGACCGGCTTTCCGTGCCGCCTGTCCGGTTATTCCATACATTTCTGCTATAAATTCAAGCTGCTCAATACAGGTCAGGCGTTCCCAGAGGACGATACTCTGCGGGCACATCCCGATCGTCCGTCGCATTTCCACGTTACCGGTTGTTAATTCCTGCCCCTTTATAACCACACTTCCCGAAGTCGGTTTGAGCAGCCCACAGATCATATTTATGGATGTGGTTTTGCCTGCTCCGTTCGGTCCGAGGAAGCCGAAAATTTCCCCTTCCATCACCTGGAAGGTTAAATTGTTCACGGCAGTCAGTGCTCCAAACCGGCGGGTAAGATTTTTTGTTTCCAGAACGATGTTCGTCATTTTTCAACCTTCTCTTCAAAAAGAATTACATAGACCTGTTTAAACGGAAATGCCGGAACAGTTCTAGACCCAACAGGAATATGATGAGTGTTTCGACAATCAGCCAGATCATGTCCAGCCAGACAGCTGCCAATCCATCACCGTAGATCATGATCCGGCGGATGGCATCGGTGGCAAAGGTGGTTGGCATAAGGTGGGTAAAATCCAGTGTTTTCTCGAAGATCGTGAACAAGGGCATGGGCGGCATGGGATAAATGGTTCCGGAGAAGAACACCAGGGGAACGAGGAAGATCATCGAGAAGTTTGCCGCCTCACCATCGGTCCTGGAAAAGCAGGCTGTGATCATTCCACAGCCTGTCGCCGTTAAACTGGCGAGCAGTGCAAATGTGCCCAGCAATAGGACTGAACCACTGGTTTGCAATCCACAGAAGAAAGCAACCACCAGTGTGAGAACCGTCTGCATGGCGCAAACGGCAAACTGGGCGATGGTGATTCCACCGATCAGGTCCCATGCGGCCACATTGGCCATTCGCAACCGCAGGAAAACCCCACCCACCATCTCACGAACCAGCAGGATCGCGGTGTACAAGATGCCGAAATATACACCGAACACGATCAAACCGGGCACACCAAACTGGAAGTCGTTCAGATTTCCGGTCCCTTCCACAAAATCATAGGTAACGATCTGGGATGGCTGCTTCCAACCGGTTTTCTGTTCAATAAAATTCCGGACGGGTTCTTCCAGCATGGCGGACAGGAAATTCGCTGTGTCAGAATACGGATCTTTCAACATTCGCAATTGTGGGAGCAAAGCTGGATCAGCCGCCCCGAGGCGTTCTGAAAAATCCCGCGGAATGGTCAATAGCGCACCGGCTTTTCTTTCATTCAATATTGTGCGTGCTTCCTGCAAACCGTTGATCCTGTTCACTGTGAAAAGTGGCGATCCCTCGAATTTCTCTTCCCTCAATCGGGTGATCAATTTATCCCCCATCATTCCCCTGTCCTGATTATCCACCAGCAGAATCAAAGTACTTCCCAGGTTCTTTGAGCCACCACCATACGCGAAGAAATACAGAACGACCATTAAAGCGGGAAAGACCAGGAATAGGATTAACAACTGTGGATCCCGCCAGGCTTCCACCAGTGTTTTCCAGGCTATTTTGAATGCTTTCATTTACCCTTCTCCTTCGCAATTCCATTCATTACGAGGTCAACAAATACCGATAAGATACGCTCCGGTGTGATTTTTTCATCAACCAGCTGATAGTAATCCGTCAACCCGGGATAAATGAAATAATCGCCCGTGGCAAGGGTAAATGTATGCAACAGGCGGGTCACTGCCTCCACATCAAGCCCGGAACGTAATTCACCCGCAGCAGCCGCGCCCGTTACCATGTCGCGCATTAAATCCAACAACACAGACGCGATTGGCCGCACAACCTGTTTCGCTGATAGATCATCTCCGCGATACGCTGCGGTGCCGAAAAAACGGGTCATTCCCGCCCGGTCCTCCGTCCACTTTATTCCTTCTGTGATGTAGGCGGGTAATATCTCAGCCAATGGCACACCGGTCAACATGGGACGATACGACTCAAACAACCCGACTGTTTGGCGCACTGAAAGTTGAATGGTAAAGCTGACCAGGTTTTCCCGGTTCTGGAAATACTGGTACAACGAACCGGTGGAAACACCGGCGCGTCTGGCAATCCTTTTTACATTAATATCCAGAGGGCCGGTCTCACCGGCTTCACCAAGGATGGCACTGATCACCGTTGCCTGCCGGTCAGGATCCAATCGACGAAAAGTACGGGTAACCAGTCCTGCCTTTTCCATTTCCAGAATAAATGCAAGGCGGTTGAACATGAACTCTTGAATTACCGTATCATCATTCATTATTCATATATTATGAATATTCTGTTCATTTGTCAAGAGTGATCGGGAAAATAAACGGGCTGATACATTACAATGGTGGTTGAAAGGAATTACCGCATGGAATTAGCCATCAATGTTGAAAGCCAGAATGGTCTGAACTGGGATAACTGGAAAAGGATCATTAAAACAGCCGAAGAACTTGGATTCGCCGGTGTATTCCGGTCAGACCATCTGGCCAGCTTTGATGGACCACCTGATCTCGATGCTTTGGAATGCTGGGTCTCACTTGCATGGCTGGCTTCGCATACTCAGCGCATTCAGTTCGGTCCGCTGGTCACCCCGGTAACTTTCCGGCACCCCGGGATCATTGCCCGCATGGCATCCAATCTGGACGATCTGAGCGGGGGACGGTTCATCCTGGGAATGGGTACCGGGTGGGCGGAACGTGAACATGAAATGTGGGGGTTCCCGCTCGGTGATCTGAAAACACGCTTCTCCCGCTACGAAGAAGGGCTGGAGCTTGTCTATCGTCTGTTGCACGAGGATGGACCGGTAAGAATTGATGGGAAGTTTTTCCCGGTCATAGAGGCACAGATCCTGACAAGAGACCCCAAAAAGTGAGGCCCTGATCTGTTGGTTGGTGGACGGGGAGGAAACAAAACCCTGTCACTGGCAGCCCGTTTCGCGGATGAATGGAATGCCATTCTGATGACGCCGCAAGAGGCTGTTGCCCTCTCCGGTAAACTCGATACCGCACTGGCACTGGCCAACCGCAAACCGGAAAGTATCCGCCGCTCGATCATGCTCAACGTAATCACCGGCCGGTCTGATGCCGAAGTGAAACATAAAATGGGCGGGAAATCAATCGATGAATTTCGGGCGATTGGAGTGGTGGGAACACCGGATGCCGTCGCTGATCAATTGATGGCGTATGCCGATGCTGGCCTATACCGGGTTGTCGCCCAGCTTAATGACCCGAATGACCTGGATTTTCTTGAGATTCTGGGAACAGAAGTCATCCCTCAATTAAAGTGATTCTCAATCCCGGGTGACAGGCGTCCATTCATAAACCGGTCTGGAAGACAAATCCGCAGATTCTTCTTTTGGATTGAGTGAGCGCCAGCGAAATGCCGCGCCAGCGGTAAACCGATAAAAAAAACCCACAGACTGATCTGTGGGATTGAGCGGGCGATGGGACTCGTTGAGCGCCAGCGAAATGCCGCGCCAGCGGTAAACCGATAAAAAAACCCACAGACTGATCTGTGGGATTGAGCGGGCGATGGGACTCGTTGAGCGCCAGCGAAATGCCGCGCCAGCGGTAAACCGATAAAAAAACCCACAGACTGATCTGTGGGATTGAGCGGGCGATGGGACTCGAACCCACGACCTTCTCCTTGGCAAGGAGACATTCTACCAACTGAACCACGCCCGCATTTCTTGCAGGCAAAATATTATCACGAATAAAGTCATATGTCAAATATTAAGAACACCCGGCACCAACCCGGATCACCGGTATCTCAAAAACCTTGACAAATCATAATTAACGCCGTATATTTTGTGAACACTGTTTACAATGAATACACCAGATCCGAAATCCCGCCGAAACGAGAAAACCCGCCGGAAGATCATCATCGCAGCCCATGAGATCGTCCGGAACGAAGGTATAGACTCCCTGTCCATGCGCACCCTGGCGGAAAAGGTCGATTACTCCCCTGCCGCCCTGTATAAGTATTTCAAGAATAAAGAGGAGATCATTGAAGCCCTCAGGACCGAAGGCTGGAACCAGATGCAAACCCTCTTTGAAACCCGGTTGGATGCAGACCTGGATTCACCGCAGAAACTGATAAAAGCCTCTCTGGCTTATCTGGAACTCGGTGACCGGTTCCCGGAGCTATACCAGCTCATGTTCAATTCCATGGTCAGTGCGTCAGATGATATCAGGTCAATTGAAAACGATCCCCGGTTCCAAATTCTGACTGAAATGATACAGGAAGGTATTGCGAAAGATGAACTTGTACTGCCGGACGGGTTGTCACTTCTGGAATACCGGTATCTTGCCTGGTTTATCATGCACGGTATCTGTATGTTGAAAGTGAGCCTGTACCGCAATTGCCTCGATCAATTCGATCCCCTGGCACGTGAAATCGTCCGGAAGTTCATCATGCTATCGGCAACAAAAACAGGGATTAGGTAACAGACATTATCACATTCAAACGAATAGAGTCTGCTTTTTGAACTCTATTTCGCGCCGTATCCAAGGAGGAGAAGATTATGGACCGAAGGAAATTTTTGAAAACAGCCGGTATTGCCACCGGAGCGATCGTTCTGGCCTGCGGCGGACTTGGAACCGCGGCGACCATCACTCCGCCGGTGGATTTTGTGGAAAAACATATTGAAGGAGATCCCAAAATGAAAAGAATTCTGGTCACCTATGCCAGCAAAGCCGGATCCACGTCTGAAGTGGCTGCCGCCATTGCCGATGTGCTAGGCCGGAACGGAGCTGATGTGACCGTTGAACCGTTGAAGAACATAAAGGATATATCCGCCTATCAGGCTGTTGTCGTTGGCAGCCTGATCCGTATGGGAGGGTGGGTTTCTGAAGCAAAGAAGTTCATTGAAACCAATAAGGCGGCACTGGAGAAGGTACCCACAGCCTACTTCACTACATGCGCGACATTAAAAGAGGATAACGCGCAAACCCGGGCTGAAGTGGCAGGATATGTCGAACCAATCCATCAGATCCTCAAACCATTGGAAAGTGGGTTGTTTGGTGGAAAGATGGATACAGGCAAACTCAATTTCATCGACCGAAAGATCATCGAAATGATGGCCAAGGGAGAAAATCCCAACGGGGACTACCGGAATTGGGATGAAATCAATGCCTGGGCGGAAAAAATCACACCACTGATGCTCTAATTTGGGAAACCTTCCGGAAAGACAACCTGTTCAGGCTGTGACTCTCAAGATTTCACAGCCTGAACATTGATCCATTATGTAATCATCACAACAAGCCGGGATGATCAGGCTGTCATACTGCACCAGATTGAACGACCATCCTTCCCCACTCACCTGCGCCACACCTTTAATAACCGTTAGCGTGTGGAATGACTCACCTGCCGGGCGGCCGGTGATAGCAGTTTTTTCAGGATCCAGCTTATCCAGAGCGAAATATGCGCAGGATTCCAAGTGTTGAACCGGCTCTCCGCCAGCCGAATGTCTGACCTGTGTCGAAATGCCCGGATCAATGACCCGGATGGATTGTTCGATATGCAATTCCCGACCCTGGCTGGCAGGCCTATTCCAGTCAAATACCCGGTATGTGATGTCAGAACTTTCCTGAACTTCAAAAACCAGCAAGCCGGGACCCAACGCGTGCATGGTGCCAGCCGGAATCAGAACATGGTCACCGGCCGTAACTGGAACATAGTTTACACAGTCCAATATGGAGCCATCGCGAACCGAACGTTCAATATCGGTTTTGGTGATTCCTCCCCTAGTGCCGCACAGGATTTCTGAATCGTTTAGGGCATCCAGAAAATACCAGGTTTCTGTCTTGCCAAACTGGCCTTCACCGACCATTTCGCGTGCCTGGGCATCGTTTGGATGCACCTGCAAGGACAACCACTGATTGCAATCCAGTAATTTCACCAAAACCGGAAAACGGTTGCCGATGCGCCGGGTGACCTTAGTACCCAGCAATTCAGAACCGAAATCAGCAGCCAGATCAGCCAGTGAACGCCCCTCATGGATGCCCCCCGCCACTGGATTGTCCTCATGCACTGCCCAGACTTCCGCTGTGGGCGCGTGACCGGGACGCAGCCTTTCACCACCCCAGACATAATCACGGTATTGTTTTTCCAGCTTAAACGGCTGAATAGACATACTATCCTTCCACGAGTTGTTTGGCCATGGCTATGGCGCCCATCACCCCCGCACGGGAGCCCAGCGCGGGTGGAACGATATACCCGTCAATATGCTCCAGAATTTGCTGTGATTGAATGTACCCGTTCAACTGGTTTTTCACATTTATGCGGACTTTTTCCATCAAACCCGTGTGTTGCGGAACACCTCCACCCAGAACAATCCGGCGGGGTGAGAAATTGAACACCAGGTTGGAGATCATAAACCCGATATACCGTGCTTCCAGTTCCCAGGCGGGATGATCATCCGGCAGGGTTTCAGCTGGCTGCCCCCAGCGCTTTGCCATGGACGGGCCGGAAGCCAGACCTTCCATGCAATCCTCATGATACGGGCAAATGCCGGGGAACGGGTCTTCTTTCCGGTCATGGGGGACGAACATGTGACCGGCTTCCGGATGGATCAACCCGTGCAGTGTTTTTCCATTAACAATACCACCCACCCCGATACCGGTACCTACCGTAATATACAACAATGGATCCAGGTCGCGATTTTCGGGTATCCAGTAATATTCACCCCGTGCAGCGCCGTTCACATCTGTATCAAATGCACACGGGATCCCCAGGGCACTCCGGATCTTTCCAAGCAGGTCAACCTGAGCCCACCCGGGTTTGGGGGTTGTGGTGATGTATCCAAATGTATGTGACCGTGGATCCAGATCCACAGGGCCAAAGGCAGCGATTCCCACCGCGTCTATCTGATTGGTCTTGATGAATGGCAGGAAGAATTCAACCGTCTTCTCAATGGTTTCAACCGGATCAGTAGTCGGG
>CAYRHB010000131.1:2395-8760 GCA_964424035.1 uncultured Leptolinea sp. | reverse complement strand
TGTTTTGCGGGTTGTTTTTGTTGAGAATTTTCCGGCCTTTGGCCGTTGACAGGATACCCCGGATACTCGATTAAAGCAAAGAGCATTCGGGACCGTCCAATGGTGAGAATTGGAATCGTCTATCAGCCGTCAGGAAGAAATCTGACGGGTCTGGATGCCTGAAACAGCGTATCTCCCTGGGATTTTGTATCGGGTCTCCCGCAATCAGACCCGGTCGGATCATGTTGTGTTCCGCCGTTCGTATAACAGGCCGGATGTGTCCATCTGTGCCGTGAACCGTCGGAAAAATGGAGATTATTTCATGGCATCAAAACTTGAAGAACTGGGTCTATTGCCACAATTTATGCAGGCAGTGGAACAAATGGGGTTTGACCAGCCCACACCCATCCAGGCGGCCGCCATTCCGGCGTTGCTGGAAGGGCGCAATGTCATCGGTCAGGCACAAACCGGTACCGGTAAAACCGCCGCTTTCGTGCTTCCCCTTTTGCACAAAATCGAGCCGGGCTGTCGAACACCGCAGGCTTTGATCCTCGCCCCAACGCGTGAACTGGCCATCCAGGTGACGGATGCTGCCCGCCAGATGGCACAGGAAACCCCGCTGCGGGTAATGACTGTTTACGGCGGTCAGGCATATGGCATCCAGTTGCGGCAGATTGACCGCGGCGTGGATGTGGTTGTCGGTACACCAGGCCGAATGCTGGACCTGATCAAGAAAAAATTACTGGATCTCAGCCGGGTAAGATACGTCGTCCTCGACGAAGCCGATGAGATGCTTGAAATGGGTTTCATCGAAGATGTCGAAACCATCTTCAAGGCCGTTCCCGAACAGCGGCAGATCGCCCTGTTCTCCGCCACCCTACCCCCGGTCATCCGCAAGCTGGCCGATCGGTACCTGAGTGACCCCCAGGAAATTTCTGTCATCTCCGGCCAGCGGACCGTTCCCGAAACCACCCAGCAGTTCCTGCGGGTGCGGGACGAGAACAAGCAGGCCGTATTGCTGCGCATCCTTGAAGCGGAAGAGGTAAAGAGCGCTTTGATCTTTACCCGTACCAAAGCCCGCGCGCAGGAGCTTTCAGATGAACTAAACCGATTGGGCTATCCCGCCGGAGCCCTGCACGGCGACCTGGATCAGGGAAAACGCGAGTGGGTGATGGACCGTTTCCGCTGCAAGGTCATCCATCTGCTTGTTGCCACCGACGTAGCCGCCCGTGGATTGGATATTGATGATGTCTCCCATGTTTTCAACTTTGACATGCCCGAAGATACGGAAGATTACATCCATCGGATTGGCCGCACCGGGCGCGCCGGCCGCAAGGGTGATGCCATCACTTTCATTCATCCGCGTGATCGCGGTCGCCTGGCACAGATCGAAGGCTACGTTAAACAGAAGATCGGTGAATACAACCTGCCCACCCGTGATGAGATGCTGCAGAAGCGGGATGAGCGTTTCGCCGAGCAGCTCACCGAAAAGATGAGCGCCGGTCAATTTAAACGGGAAGCCGCCCTGGTTGCCAAACTGACTGAGTTTGGCTTCAATCCTATGGAGATCGCTGCCGCGGCCATTAAAATGGCACGTTCCGGTGAAGCCCCTGTCCCGTCGATGGACCTGGTCGAACCGGCACCCATCACCCGCAGCCAGACCACACGTCGCGATGGACGCAACGGGACAAATCCGGCGCGTGGTGGTTTTAAGGGCGGACGCCCGCGCCGCGGACCGGAAACCGGTATGGTACGCTTCCGCATGAATCTGGGCGGCCAACACGGCCTGCGTCCCGGCGATGTGGTTGGCGCAATCGCGGGTGAAGTGGGTATTCCCGGAAAGTCCATCGGAGCCATAGACATCCAATTGGACCACACGTACGTGGACGTCTCTGAAAAACACGCCCGTCAGGTATTGCAAAAAAGCGGCGGGAAATACTCACTGCGCGGCAAAACAGTGGTATTAAAACTGGCGTAATCCAATAGAAAAACAGGGTTCAGAACAATCTGGACCCTGTTTTTTTCTCTTCGATTCAGGCTATCAGGGATTGTCAACCCCGAACTCGAATCATTGGTCTATCCGCAACCATCACACTCTCCCCTAAGGGAAACGCAAAATCTGCTGTGGTGATTCAAAAATCTACATTTCAGAACAAATTCAATACATTTTATACATAATTACCCATAACAAGGCATGACAGACAGCGCTTATTAATAGCAGGATTAGGAAAACAGGTTTTCGAGTCTTGTGATGAAATAACCAACGTCCCAGGAAACCTCCAGGGAAACCACCGGCAAAAGCTACAAGGTGAAGTGTTCGTTCACTGATCCTTCTACCACCAATGACGGCCTGCCTTTTATCCAAACCATAAAGAATGAACAGAAACAGCGAGGATAATGTATACCAGGCAATTATGGTCTTCATAGCGGCGGGAGATATTTCCATGATGCAATTCCTGTCGGGGTGGGATTTCTGTATAATTCTCTACAGATAAGGGGTTTTAATAATTGGCATGGGGTGAGAACTTTCGGCACAAACTATGGAAAAAAGACTGACACGAAGGCAACAACAATTCCTTACCCAATTCATTGATATTTACAGGGAATCGGGAAAACCTATGACATACCATTTCCTGGCTGCAAGAATGCAGATCGGAAAAATTTCGGTTTACGAAATGCTGCGCTTACTGGAGTATAACGGATTTGTCAAAACCGAATACCAGCAGGATGACAGCCATCGTGGACCTGGGAGACCCTCGGTTTATTTCTCTCCAACCAAAAATGCATTTGATTTTACACAACGTATGGCCGTTGCCCCATCCGAATTGGAATTCTGGTATCAAAGAAAAGAGATTCTTCTGGACCAACTGCGAAAAAAAGATCCGGTAGTTAATGCTGCTTTACGGGAACAGTTATTATCACGAATCAACGAGCGAAAATCACCTTTGTTGCACATTACAGAAATGGTAACCATCTTGCTGTTAACATTATCGGGTATCCCCTCATCCGAGAGAATCCAAACCTTGCGAAAGAAAATTCTTCGTATCGGGTATCCGGGAGAAGTAAGCCTGTATACATTATTTGGTGTTGCACTTGCCGTTTCCAGTATGAACCTGGAAGATAACCGGGTAACCGAAGAATTATTCAATAATATCAGCCGGTACGAATACTACCTCCAGGATATGCACATAGAGAATCATCAAAGGATCTGTGGCTACATTCGGGAATCGGCAAGGATCATCAATAATCATCAATAAGAAAACAGAGTGCCATTGACCGGCACTCTGTTTCTGATGAACCACCTATTGTTCAAATAGGATGGTACAGAACTGTTACTATCGAATACCCATCATCAGATCGGTCAATAACTGATCGATCTTTTCATACCGCAGACCGCGCTCAGCGATTACATTGCGATCAAATGAGAATGCTTTAAGTTCAGCGGCTTTCTCTGCGGAGAATTTACCTGAGAATTTATCCATGGACTTGTCATCCGCTTTGGATTCAGCAATAAGGGCCTGAATTTCCTTGTCCTCGTTGAATTTACGGGCTTTTTCTTTGAAGATAAGGTAGGAGCGCATACAACCACGGGCGAAGTCCTTGACACCTTCATAATCTTCCGTGCGGAACGCGTGGGCATCGAAATGACGGCTGCCTGAATAGCCAACTTCCTCAAGGAATTTGACGAGGAAGAAAGCCTGTTTCCAGTTTTGCTGACCAAACCGCCAGTCCTGGTCAAACCGGGCATAGTTCTGATCGTTCAGGTCAATGTGGAATAATTTGCCGGCATCCCAGGCCTGGGCGACTGCATGCATGAAGTTTAGGCCGGCCATGTGTTCATGAGCCATTTCAGGGTTCACACCAACCATTTCAGGATGGTCAAGGGTTTCAATGAAGCCCAGCATGGCACCGGTGGTGGGCAGGTAAATATCACCACGTGGTTCGTTCGGTTTGGCCTCAAGGGCGAACTTGTAACCATATCCCTGACTGTTGCTGTATTCACACAGGAAATTTAACGCTTCCCGGAAGTGTTTCAATCCTTCAAGCGAATCCTTGGCAACATCGGTTTCCGATCCTTCCCGGCCACCCCAGAAAACGTAAATTTTCGCGCCAAATTCAGCTCCCAGATCCATTCCGCGCATGGCTTTTTGCATCGCATATGCGCGAACTTTTGGATCATTGGATGTGAAAGCGCCATCTTTGAAGACAGCCGGGCTGAAAAGATTGGTAGTGGCCATTGGAACAACAAGGCCGGTTTCTTTCAATGCGGCTCTGAAATCCTTCTTGATGGCTTCGGCTTCAGCGGGTGTCGCATCAATGGGGATAAGGTCATTATCGTGGAAGTTTACGCCATACGCGCCTACTTCACCCAGGAGGCGTACCAGCTCAGCAGGGGATTTTGAACCTCGAATGGGATCATTCGTGGCAAACTGGTCTCTTCCGGTGCTTCCCACGGTCCACAGACCAAAGGTAAACTTGTGTTCGGGTTTGGGTTGAAAATCGCTAGCCATTTTTCCTCTCATTTCTAAAATTTCGGTTCGTGCAGAATATCATCCAGAACCAATGCGATGGCTCCCATGACACAGGCATCACGTCCATGAGCGGACGCTGTGACACTCAGGTCCTGGGTTTCCAGTCTTAATGCGTACCGGCTGATAACCTGTCGTACTACGGGTAATAGAATCTCACTTGCGTAGTTCAGTTCACCTCCTATGATCACCATTTGAGGATTGAAGACATTCACCAGATTGGCAATTCCAACACCCAGTTGTTCTCCAACCTCCTGCATGGCTATCAAAGCGGCATTGTCACCCTGAAGCGCCGCATTGGCAATGGTCTCAAAAACGATATTATCCATATCGTTATCGGCTGCCAGCAAAACTGTACTGGGAACACCCTGTTTCAGAGTCTCCCGAAAACGTCGGATAACCGCCACAGGACTGACCTGGGTTTCCCAGCAACCGCGTTTTCCACAACCGCACGGATCACCGTTTATATCCATGACCATATGACCAACTTCGGTCGCGAAGCCATGACTGCCGCGAAACAATTTCCCGTCAATCATAATTCCGGCTCCAAGGCCGACACCCGCATTCAAGAAGATGAAATTGTTGATTCCACGGGCATTTCCAAAATAGTACTCACCAACAGCGGCTGCTTTTGCCTCATTGTCAACAAAAACGGGAAGATCAAATCTCTGTGACCAGAGTCTTGTCAAAGGAATTTTTGACCACCCCAGGTTGGGGGCGTACATCAATTCACCATGACGAAGATCCACCAATCCTGGAACACCCAGTCCTATTCCAAGGGGATGCAGACCTGCAGCCAACCCCTTTTCAAGACCGATCTCTGTCATTTCGTAGGCGCGTTCCAGGATGGTGTCAACGTTGTCTCGAGCGTCGGATTTTAATCTTTGCCGCCAGAACACATTGGCCAAAAAGTCAGTGGCTACCAGCGAGATAAAATTGACGCCTAATTCAATTCCGATCGCAAAACCACCTGCCGGGTTGAGTTCAAGCAGTAAACCCGGACGTCCGATCCTGTCTGACTGCAAGGTTGTCTCCTGTACCAGCTTGCGATCCAGCAGGGTATTGATGATCTGTGAGACTGTAGAACGATTCAACCCTGTCAACTTCGCGACTTCTGCCCTGGATAACGGGGCATGCTGCCGGATCGTGTTTAAGACAACCGCGGTATTAAATTTTCGGACAAGATTTTGATCAGCGGTGGTTACCATAACTACTCAATGGAGCTTCAATGAGATGGATTACCGGTTCTTCTTGAAGTACACGTCAACATAAACAGCTGCGACCAAAATGGCGCCTTTGACGATGTACTGCCAGGCCGGCTGTACATTCAATAATTGCAGACCGTTGGTAAGGCTGGACATGATGAGGGAACCGATCAACGCGCCTACGATGGTACCCACACCACCCAGAGGTGATGTACCGCCGAGGATACAACTGGCGATGGCATCCAATTCATAACCCTGACCGGCTGAGATCGTACCGTAACCCACATAAGACGCAAGCGCGATACCGGCAACACCGCACAGCAAACCCATCACAACAAAGATGGTGAAAACATTTTTCTTGATGTTGATACCAGAAAGGCGGGCAGCCTCTTTGTTACCACCCAGTGCATACGCATGGCGGCCAAACGGAGTATTGGTGGAAAGGTATGACATGACCAGGGCAACAATCGCCATGAGCAGAACAGGAACCTGGACACCATTGAACTGGTTGACCATGTATACGTAGAAAATGACGAGGGAAGCGAAAAGGATGGTCTTTGCAAGATCAAGGCTGAGTTTGATGGGTGTAAAACCGTAGCGGCGTTTTTGGTTGCGGGCCAGGAACATGGTGATGAACATCCCGGCAATAAAA
>CAYRHB010000131.1:0-2385 GCA_964424035.1 uncultured Leptolinea sp. | reverse complement strand
ATCGCGGCAACGACCCAGCCGACCCAGATGGGAAGATAGCCCTGGGCGATATAGGTGAACCCCGGTTGGTTGGCGGGGATGGTACGACCGCCGGTTACCAATAGAATGGCACCGTTCCAGATCCACATGAAGCCCAGGGTCACAATGAATGCCGGAACGCCCAGATAGGAAATGATATAGCCCTGGACCATACCCACCAGAATACCAACCGCGAGGCCAATGATCACCGACAGGGTGGCAGCCAAAATGGGTTGATCCGGGATCAATTTATACCAGATGAAGGCCTGAAGGTAGGCTACAACGACCGAGATAAAGCCGGCCAGTTTACCCACTGAGAGGTCAATGCCACCGGTTACAATGACCAGAACCATGCCTACCGCGAGGAATGATGTAACGGTCATCTGGCGGAACAGGTTTGAAATGTTCTGCGCACCGAGGAACGCGCCGTCAGTCAGGAAGAAAAATATGACCCAGATCAACACCATCAGGATGATGATCATGGATGTTTGTAGATTCTGGCGGAACCATTTACCGACAGAACTTAACGTGCTTTGATTTGAAGCGAGATTGGTAGATTCCATATTGACACCTTATGAATGGATAATTTTTCCGGTCTATGCAATACCGGTGGCAAGCGCCATGATCTTTTCCTGGGTTGCTTCTGCAATTTCCAGGGTTCCGTTTGAATGACCTTCATGCATTACCATGACCCGGTCACTCATACCAAGGACCTCTTCCAGTTCACTCGAGATCATGATAATGGAGACACCCTTTTCAGCCAGTTCATTCATGAGTTTGTAGATCTCATACTTGGCGCCCACGTCGACACCACGGGTTGGATCGTCCATGATGAGGATCTTAGGAATGGTCATCAACCACTTGCCGATAACCACTTTTTGCTGGTTGCCGCCGGAAAGTGAATCCACCTGATTCTCAATACTACTGATTTTGATGGCCAGGTTTTTGACCTGGTGCAGGCTGGATTTCATCTCCTGATTCTTGTTGATGCGCCAGGGTTTGGAGAAAGAGTAAAGATTCGGAAGTGAGAGGTTGTTGAGAATGGATTGGATCAGCACCAGCCCCTGTTCTTTCCGGTTCTCCGGTACCAGGCTGATACCTTTTTCAAGAGCGTCTTTTGCGCTGTTGATTTTGATTTCCTTGCCATCCATAAAGATATTTCCGTCGGTGATCTTGCCATATTCGCCAAAAATCGTAGTGACAAGCTCTGTGCGGCCGGAACCCATCAACCCGGCAATGCCCAGAATTTCACCGCGTTTCAGCTCGAAATCAACTCCATTCAAAACTTTACGGGATGGTTCTTCCGGATCTACTGCACGCAGGTTTTTTACTTCGAAGATAACGCCATCGGGTTTGCGAGTGCTATGGGGGAAACGTTCCTTCATTTCTCGCCCGACCATGTGCTTGACCAAACTTTCCAGGGTGAATTCACCGGTGGGCTGGGTTGTGACTGTTTTTCCATCCCGCAATACAGTGATTGAATCTGTAATGCGGAAGAATTCTTCCAGTTTATGGGAAATGTAAATACAGGTGATCCCTTTTTCTTTGAGGGATGCGAGTATTTCCATTAGTTTATCAATTTCAGCTTCAGTCAAAGCGCTGGTGGGTTCATCCAGGATGAGGACCTTGGCACTTTCGGAAAGCGCTTTGGCGATCTCAACCATCTGCATTTTGCCTACACCAAGGTGTTTCACCACATCATGTGGATTTACATCCAGTTTGTAATGCTCCAGGATTTTCCGGGTTTCGGCATAGGTTTTATCCCAGTTGATCACACCATTTTCGGTGATCTCTTTACCCAGGAAAATGTTTTCACCGACCGTCATATCCGGAACCAGCGTGAGTTCCTGGTAAACGATGGCGATGCCCTCCGAACGGGCCTGTTGGATGGAACTGCTGGTTAGTTTCAGTTCCTGCCCCTCATAAAGAACGGTCCCTTCGTAGGTTCCGTAGGGGTATACACCGGCGAGAATTTTCATCAACGTGGATTTTCCCGCGCCGTTCTCGCCGCATAAGCCATGGATTTCCCCGCGTTTGAATTTGATGGATACATCATTCAAAGCGATGATACCGGGGAATTGCTTGGTTACATTTTGTACGTCGAGGATAATATCTTCAGTCACAGCCTGCTCCTCTTGAGAAAAATACATAGCTACACACAACTAATGGACTACATGTGAGTCGGCTCCCCGAAATAATCGGGGAGCCGATTTTCAAATGAAGGAGATTACGGTTTGGCAGGGCGATCAGCTTCGGGGATGTCGCGATAGACATCATCGTAAGCCTGGAACTCGCTCTTCACAATCTCATCGTAGACATTGTCTTTGGTGACCTGGACAACGGGCAGGAACACGCAGGGGACTTCGC
>CAYRHB010000130.1:0-8785 GCA_964424035.1 uncultured Leptolinea sp. | reverse complement strand
GTAGATATTGCTGAAGACAAACTGGATCTTGCCCGATCGGTTGGTGCAAGTGCGGTCATCAACGCAATAACCACCCCTGATGTTATCGGGGCTGTCATGGATATCACCCGGGGCGGTGCCCATGTGTCACTTGACGCCCTGGGGAACCCGACCACCTGTTTCAATTCAGTGGCAAATCTTCGAAAACGTGGAAAGCATATTCAGGTTGGTTTAATGCTGGGCGGGATGAATAATTCCGCCATTCCCATGGACAAAGTCATTGCCCGCGAGCTCGAGATCTACGGAAGTCACGGGATCCAGGCTTATAAATATCCACAGTTATTTGATCTTATCCTCTCCGGAAAAGTTGACCCATCCAAAATGATCGGTAAAACCATTTCTCTGGAAGAATCCGCCATCGCGCTGGCTGATATGGACAGCTTTGAAGGAACAGGTGTAAAAATCATCGATCGGTTCTAAAAAACAAATGGTACATAAAGACCGGTCCCCATCAGGTAATTGTGGGAGCGGTCCTTTTAGCTTTTGTGATGGTTCTTATTTGATCATCTTTTGCGAGCGGGAGGACAAATCCAATTTCCAGCCCGCCTTCCGGTCGGTTTTCCGCAAAGATACGTCCACCCTGTATTTCAATGAACTGTCGGGCTATGGCCAACCCCAGGCCGGCTCCTCCCAGATCTCGTGAGCGTGATTTGTCAACCCGCCAGAACCGGTCAAAGATATGCGGCAGATCCTCTTCTGGAATTCCCGGTCCATTATCGCACACCCGTAAGCCAACTCCATCTTCAACTTGAAAAGTAGTAATGGTAACAGAGCCCTTTTCTGGAATATAGCGGATGGCATTGCTGACTAGATTGTTAATAACCTGGCTGACCCGTTGAGGATCACCTGCTGCCATTGGGATGTTCTTTTCCGGTTTATGCCGCATTTTTATCTGGCGCCGGACGGCACTTGTCTCATATAGTTGTATGGATTTAACCGCCAGTTGATTCAGGTCAATCGCAGTGATGTTGAATTTAAGCTGGTTGGAATCCGCCTGGGTGAGTACATCCAAATCTGAGATCAGGTTTTCCAACCGGATTGCTTCCTCCAGAATGGGCTGCACATGGGCCGTGTCTACCGGATAGATACCATCCATAATCCCTTCAAGTTTTCCCTGTATTACCGCCAGCGGAGTTCGCAACTCATGGGCAATATCGGCAATCAGTCCCCGTTGATTCTTGTCATTTTGCTCCAGTGACTCTGCCATCTGGTTGAAACTATCTGAGAGCATACGGAGATCATCCGGTCCCTCCACCTCCACCCGTGTTGAAAAATTTCCTACAGACATCGCCCTGGAAGCCGCGATAACTTCCGATAGCGGTTTTACCAGGCGCGTCGATAACAGTGATCCAATAACAAACGTCAGAATTCCGAGGAATAATACGATCGTTCCGAATGGCAGAGCCAGTGTATCCAACACATCAATACCTGTTGGAGCACGCGTCACCACCAGTATCCCCACATCCCGGCCGCTCACCCGAATCGGTACTGGTGAATCTCCCGGCATCAACCGGTATTCATGGCCAATATTGGGTGAATCCACGGTTCCATGATCCAGTATTACGTTATTCTCATTATCCAAAAGCACACTATCACGCCATTCATTCTGATCCATACTCATCGGGTCAAATGGCTCACGGGGAACCAGAAGTTCAATCCCTTCCCAATTTCCATGTCCCAGATAATACGCCTCAAGAGTATCCGACAGGATGGGCCGGAACGGCGGGTAATAATTGATGACCCGATAATACAGGATGAATATGATCCCCAGGACGACGATCACCATGATAATGATCACCGCTGAAAAACTCTGAAAAAGCAGGTTGAACAGCCGTTTTCGGATGGCGGTTGAAGCATTTTGAGGTTCAGTCCGGTTCATTCTACAAATTTGTACCCGAATCCATGCACGGTAACGATGCGGGGATCTTCCCCGTCGTGTTCGATCTTCTTCCGCAGATTCCGGATATGTGAATCGATCGATCGTTCATAGCTTCCAAATGTAATCCCCCGGACAGCGCTTAAAAGCTCTGCGCGTGAAAAGATTTGCCCCGGCCGGGCGCATAGTATTGCCAGAATATCAAACTCGGTGGGGGTCAATGCCACCTCGCCCCAGGAAAGGTATGCCCTGAAATGCCCTCTGTCCAACCGGATACCGTTAATTTCACCATTCGCGTGGTTATTCGTGTCCAGTTCAACCCGTCGAATGATGGTATGAACGCGGGCTACCAGTTCGCGCGGACTGAATGGTTTGGTCATATAGTCGTCTGCGCCGGTATCCAACCCTGCCAGCTTATCAGCCTCACTATGCCGGGCAGTCAAAATGATGATGGGAGTGGATCCTTCCATCCTGATACGCCGGCAAATATCAATTCCATCCATGCCGGGCAGCATCAAATCCAGAACCACTACCGAAGGATGGGATGAAAGCGCTTTTTCCAAACCCGTCTGCCCATCACTGGCAGAATCCACCTCGTAATCGTTGGCTTCCAGGTAATCGCGGCAGATTTCCACAATCTTTTCTTCATCTTCAATAATGAGGACTTTCTTTCTCATCAGCGAACCTTAAAAACATTATCTCATAGTCTGTATTTATGAAGGTTTGTGTGGGATTTTCTCCACAATTCTCGACAATTTCTTCATGGATTATTTATGACCGGCCTTCTATGATAGAGAAGTACGAGGATGAGTTTTTCCTCCAAAACGAACCCGACAAGTCAACAGAAAAGAAGACCTCATAGACAAGCAGAAGGAGTTATTATGACCATATCCAACATCAATTCAAATCTATATTCGCAACAGGCGTCAGGAACAAACGGTACGACCGGTGTTTCCGGGATGATGCCTCCACCCCCGCCACCAATGGAAATGTTCGGGATATCCGGTTCCGATAGTGTTGAAACGTCCAATCCGGCTGAATTCTTCAGCAAATTACAGGAATTGCAGGAATCCGATCCGGAAAAATTCCAGGAAGTTGTATCCAGTATTGCCGATCAACTTGAAGCTGCAGCCGGGGATGAAGAGCTTTCTTCAGCCAGTTCCATGCTTTCCGATCTGGCTGCCAGGTTTCGTGATGTTGCCAACGGCGGTGATATCTCCCAACTGAAACCGCCCGAACCTCCTGCCAATCCTGGTATGAAGCCGCCCGACGAACAATATGCCAACACTGAACAAGACTCTCTTAACGATATCGCCTTCAACAGTACATCGCAGAATTCCATTCAGGCCAAACTTCAAGAACTCTTCACCAGCATCTTTGGCAGTTTGGATTCAATCTAGCCCGCTTGTTTAACCCATCACGGAAAGACAACCATGGAGGCAGGCCATGGTTGTCTTTTTTTCTGTCACAATAAATTACAACCTTTTCCAACCGGGTGAATCATCCACGTAAGATGAAACGGATTACAACAAACAGGGACGAACCTGTTGGGGAAAATTCTAATTCTTCGTTCCCACCAATTCAACAGCATCAATTTCATCCCAGCCCCATCCGGATACCCGTTGATCAATGGTGATTCGGAGTTTGTTTACTTTGATCTTTTTGTACAAATCCAGGTAAATCGTCATCTGATCAGGACAATTCTCAACAAGCTCAGGATAACCTTCCCAGGCAATATATTTCTTGCCATCCGTCGCTATCATTTGCACTTCAACAACCTGTGATGGATTGTAGCTCTGATAGATGTTGATCTCGGTAGGAAAAACCGGTGTTTTGTATGTTAATTCGATCCATTCCACCGTATTGTCATACAGGGACGCCCAGGCAGAAACATCATCGCCGCATTCGAAAACATCCGGTGCGCCGGTCGCCTGAGAGGCCGCCCAATTCGGGTCCCCGTATTGTGAACTCGCCCGCGCGGAAACCGCCCATTGCCGGATCTCGCCCGGACGCGCGGTGGGAATTTCATACTCAGGTGAGACCTGTTCTGCTGGTTCTGTTGAACTCGCTTCTGGTTTGGCTTCTTCAACCACTTCCCCAGTCTCGGCTTCCATCGCTATTCCGGCGTCAGGATCCGCTTCGAAGAATGCAACTGAACCCATAACCGCATCAAAAACCGGTGATAGCTCTTTCCACTTTTCCGCCGGGGAAAAACCCATCATGGTGAACTGCTGTTCATCCGTGACCATGGCAACAGCCATCTTCCCTTTTATATCCTTCCCTTCATGGGTACCGGCAATATCCGCTGTGATCGCGTCCACCCCGGCAATTTTTGTTTTCTTCACATTCTTGACTTCAAGGTCATTGTCATCCGTATTGACCTTAGCCATCAAATCATCATTGGTTGTGCCTTTAACCGTCAATCCCCCGAATACAATGATCCCTGGACCGATCTGGTCGTCACCTCCCGGGGCGATCATATTGACAATTCCAATCACATCATTGAAGTCATAACCATTGGCTTTACGGATGGAAAAACCGCCTCCTTCGCTGCGGTATTCCTCACCCAGAAACTCACTTTCCTTTGCCTCTCCAGCTTCCGCATTTTCCCCACCCAACAGGGAGCAGGCTATTGTGGTGATCAACAGCAGAAGACATATGGAATACAGGTGCTTGTGATTCAGTTTCATCCTTTCCTCCTTGGCAAATCCGGTTATCCTACCGATCGAGTACCGCGATGAGAGTGTCTCCCAGCAGGATCAACTTTTCCATTTCTTCCGGCTTCTCCATATGATATCCATTGATCGATATCTCCAATGATTGCCGGGTGATTTTTATCAACGGGCGGTTCTTTTCAGGCCAGTCAGTCAACTGTCCGGGGATAGTGGAGACTCGCAGAAAGTCTAGATCTGTACCGGCATCCCCCAGAAGAACATAACCATAGGATAACCCCTTCATTCCCGGATCCAACTCTTTCAAGCCGGCATATTCAGGTGGAAGATACATAGCCGATATATTACTGGAAAGCCTCGGGCCAATAATGAGGGTGAAATCCGGAGGTGTGGTCCATGCGCCAGTCCATGTGGTGCTGCTTTGAACATTGGATGATCCCGCATCGCCGGGTTGCCCGACATGTTCCGAGAGGGTTACTAGTTCCCAGTTTTTTCCGGAAAGCCGGGTACCCCAGGACAACCTCCCGGTGATATTTGTGTATGTCCATCCATGCCGGACTGCCATTTCCTGGATCGCCTGCCGGCTGTTTTCCTTTGCCCGGTGCGATACGATAAAAATAGCCGCCACCACAACCGCGGTCACCCCGATAACCATTAGGTTGGAAGTCAGGTCATCCATATCCCACCATCCTCATTATTGTATTGATCGCCATTCACGTATTGATACAAATCCCCGGAGGGGTCCGGTTTGTTGGGTGAATTGTTAGCCATCCAATTCATTGTCCATGCGCCCTGTCATACCATTCCGGATTCCCGGCAACCCAACCTTCAATATCCTGTAGGGTGAAGAGAACCTTGATCTTCCACCAGGTCAGATTGTCCGCCATTTTGGGTCCATCCACAATCTCAATATAGGTATCCTTTTCCAGCGTTTGTAATACAGCAGACGATTTTGACGACTCGCTCCTCAAATTAAGAGGGGGGTTCCCTCCCTGCTCGTTGATGATGTAAATATCTCCCACCCGGAAAGCCACTACATTGACAGGTTTACCACCAGATTTCAAATACGTAGTGGTATAGGGCAGCAATTCTACCGTTCCCCCATCAAGTTCTAAACGCCACTGTTCATCGGTCAACCGGTTGGACCGGGGCTGCCTGAATTCGTAATATGAAAATACTCCCCCCTGGGCAACATACAATTTTCCATTGACCGGAACTACAACATAGATCCGGTCAACATACCCGACACCGGCTTCCAGTATCTCATTCTGTGCGCCGGATACGGCTGCGATTACAGGGACCGGGGACAATCGCAAATCCTGTCCTGTCCGTCTGGAAATAGCCACATAATTCTCCAACTTTCCCAGGGGAGCCATAATGCGTTCGCGATCATCTTCAGTCAGTTCTTCCCCCTTCAACTCCTTCGCCGCGATATCACCCAATCGTGCGTATTGGATTGCCAGCGAATCCAGTCCACGCCAGAGATCCATAAAAGACAATTCGGTTCCCGCACCCGCAAGTGGTTGGGACTCGGCAGAGGAGATATATCCCCTGTATTCAAGACCTTCTTTTAACGCCAGTGCGATATATGCGAGCCGGTAGAACACATTCGGGTTGGCTTCAACATATCCGGGAGGTGCAGGTGAAGCGGGTGGTCCCCCTCCGCCCATAAATTCCGGCATTTTGGCATACAGGGCGGTATCATGTTTTAATTCTGCCCAACTTCCCAGAGCTGAATTAGCTTCCCGATTCTGCCACTCGAAGGTGCGCATTAATGGCGGAAAGGCTTCTCCCTTTGACTGCACCTGCGGAATGAACGTATACAACCAACCGGAATAGAACGTACCCAGCCAATCCTCCGGCTTCTGCGACCGAACGTACCCGGCTAGTTTGTCCACCTGGCTCAGGTAATGTGCATACTGATCTTCGCCGGCTTTCTTTTGCGCTTCAAGGGCTGCGTTCGAACCCATTACGGCCATTACATCCAATCCGGATGGAAACTCCCGTTTGTTATCCATCGATCCGACTTTATCAAAGATCAGATTCTGAAACATTAATCCATCGAGCGTGAAGCGCTGTCCCATTAACCGCCAGCTCCGTTCAGCCTTTAGTGCCAGGGTTGTATTTGCGAAAGTGGAATTGATCTGCGGCTGCGGCAACCCGTCAATTTTGGACAAAAAGATTCTCCATAGATTTTCGTCTGTCAGGTCTTTCAAACTGGTATTCGGCCCGAATACGGTATCCATTAATGCCAGTACTTCCACAGGTCCGGCATCATCAGTGGGGCCAACAATAAAGGTCAGGGTTTCCATAAACTTCAGGTAGCGGGACCAAATTTTGTCATTCTGCCGCATGGTTCGGCTGATGATCAGCGGCACGCGTGACGGCTGGAAGGTTTCATTTTCTACATCCCTGAACTTGAAAGCCACACGTCCCAACCATGTCATCCCCCTGAAATACGATTCCAGTTCAGGATCACCGGCATAATGGCCAACGGGTTTGTAGGCTCCATAATCATCTTCAAACTCCGGGATGAGAACCGATTGCGCCCGTCCTGAAGCAGACAGAACCTGATCCACCTGGGGTTTTACACGTTTATAGATATCCTGCGGCATTGACGGATCCTCACCCAGTAAAATTCGAGCCACAGCAAGGTAATCTACCGCCAGTTGGATATCACCTTTAATCGGTTCATCCCCAACAGTCCCGGCATCCTGCAAGAGATCATCCAATGCAGTTGATACAATGGCAATCGCCTCATCGCGCAGGATAGTTTTTTCTAGTTGTTTGAGCAGGGCATCAAAATTCGTATGCAGGGCGTGAAAAGCGGCATCCGTGGACAGGTAATACGGCTGACCATAGTACTCTGCAACGTTTTCGCGGATATCTGCAAATTGTTCCTCCGAAGTATGGACAACCGTAAATCCGTTTTTTGTCAGCAAAGCCATCTGGTCTTTTGTTAACCCGGTGGTAACTTCCGGGTTTTCCACCATTTCCAGATTGACCGGAAGTTCATCGCCCCGGGGCGTGTACGGAGATTCTGTCCATTCTTTTAACGGAGTCGTCCCAAATCCATCGTCCGGTACTGGAAAATCATTGGAAACCGGTTTCGCGTTATGAGCCGGGTTGCCTGAAACAATCCCGTTTCTCTGTGCAGGAACCACGACCTGGCATGCGGCAATCCAGACGGAAAGAAAAACCGGAATAAATCGTTTCACTGTCATCCTATCATCTCCCACTATTAATGAACCGGCCTGTTTATTATTGTAGCTTTATTGGTGGCAGGTTTTCAAGCCAATTCTGACCCTGATACCATCCGGATTATCAAACACGCCGGATAAAACCGGCGTGTATGTCCTGCGTACCAGATCATCCAGAAGGGATATTCCGGAAACTTCCGCTGTTATTGCACGACAAAAGCAGTCAGGATCTTTTCTGCCAGTGGTTTATACACGTTACTCAATATCGTTTCGTATTCCACATTGACCATTTGCAAATAATTATCGATCCGCTTGCCCAGGACCATTCCCACAATATCTTTTTCCGGAATGGCATACGTGATGAGCCATCCATCATATTTCTTCTGACGGTCAACGATGATGACGTACCCTTCGCGGGTTTCCAGCCCGGTTTGTATGGCCCCAAAAATCTCGGTATCACCGGTCAGATCGTTGGCATCCCAGGTTGTGGTAGTCAATTGCATGCGGGCACTCCCGTCCGGAGCGGAATATTGGATATCAGCCGGATTGGTCGGGGAAAGGGACTCCTTCATCCAACCCGTCGGGTATTCAAAACCGAGTTTGCCATCCATCCCCGTGCCTTTGTTCAGATTGCCGTATGGAATCTGGCTTTTTATGATTTCAGTGTCTACCTCAAGACTAACATATACACCCTGATAAAGCGGCAGGAGGAGATCCACATAAGGGATCTGTGTCATGAAACTCATCTGATAGATCACAGCGCCAACGCGTGTGTAAATAGTTTCTAACTGAAATTCAATTCCATCCAGAGTGATAATCTTTACTACCATCCCCGTTCCATTGGACGGGTCAATTTTGCGGTCAATCTCCCTGTATTCTACGGCCCGTTCTGATAAATCTGTCTCCTGATTATCAATAAAATTCAAGAACGCTTCATCTGTCAGAGTATCAATTGTGTTCACAGCTTCAAAGATGATATTGCCACGGCCTTCAGGATC
>CAYRHB010000129.1:0-9129 GCA_964424035.1 uncultured Leptolinea sp. | reverse complement strand
GAACAAGGAATTAGTGACCTGGAGAAAGTCTCGAAATTTAAAAATAACATAATTTCTCCGGTTGAGATAAAAGAAGCAACTGGGATGGATAAAAATGATTTCTATCAACTTTTGTCAAATGATGATAAGAAATCTTGTTTTGAGGTACCCAAAAGTTTATGGAATTGATTATCAAATATATATATTGCTGTATGGTTTTGGGGAACTTTCCAAATGGCTTAAACAAATTTTTTTTCGTACAAAATTTTTCCTTCGTAATTAGGCAATTATGATGGTAATTATAGAATATAATGTTTTGCCATCCCCATGACCGTGCGCGTTGAAGGCGTTGACCATTCCCCGTTCGAAGGCGTGAAAGTCTACGCGTTTGACGGAACCACGTACAAGGGTTACTCCGGCACATCCGGCAAGGATGGCCAGGTGACGTTTGCACCGCCGCTAGGCGCGCAGGGCAACTACCGCTTCCGCGGTGACCTGAATGGCACCCAGTTCTGGAGCAGCCCTGAAAATGCCTGCACCCTGCCGGGCTGCGTCAGTTCCGTCATCACCCTGCCCGGCGGCAACCGTAGGGTGGGATCGCGTTTGATCCCACCACTGTCCGGGTATACAATTAACCATGCCAAATTATCACAGAATGAGGCAGCTAGGGGGAACATATTTTTTCACCCTCGTTACCTATAACCGGGTCCCCTTGTTTGCCAACCCCCGAAGCCGGGAAATCCTTCATAATGCGTGGTAGTTCGTCCAGTCATGCCATAAGTTCGACACCACCGCTGTTTGCCTGATGCCGGAACATATTCATACAATTTTAAAACTACTCGAAGGTGACTCCGATTATTCAATACGGTGGAAAGAAATCAAATGTCTTTTTACGCGGGAATACCTTCGGGAAATAAGTTCAAAGGGATTCCGGAATGAATCCCGTCAGATTCAGGGTGAAGCGGCCATTTTTCAAAGGCGCTTTTGGGAACATACCATTTTCCATCAGGATGACCTGAACGCTTATATTGACTACATTCACATAAATCCAATAAAGCACAGCCTGGTTCACCGATTGTCTGATTATCTGTTTTTATCATTCCAGAAATATGTGAACAAAGGCGTTTATGCTCTCGATTGATGTGAAAAATCGGATATTGCGCTTATGGACAAGAATCATGGAAAATAATGCCATGTTAGGATCAGGTTCGATCCCTCCTTACCAAACTGATTATGGTAGGGGGCTATTCGCCTACCACCCTGTTCTTCCCGGACTGCTTTGCTTTTAGCAAGGCCTGGTCGGCGCGCGCCACTATGGAGGCGGGATCGTCCAGAGGGGAGAATTCGGTCAATCCGAGGCTGATGGTTATACAGAGCCGTTTTCCTTCATGCTCGAGTGCGTTCTTTTCCACGACGGACCTGATCTTCTCGGTGATGATCAGGCCTTCCTCCAGGCAGGTGGCCTTGAAGAGCAGAGTGAATTCCTCGCCTCCAAAACGGCAGAGGATGTCGGACTTGCGTATCGCTTCCTGGATCACCCCGGTCGTTGTCTTCAACACGAGGTCGCCCACGGGATAGCCGAAGGTATCATTGAAAGCCTTGAAATTGTCAATGTCCAGGATCGCCACACAGAAAGTCTCGCCGTACTTGCACGCCTGCTCCAACGCATCGCGGAGGTACTCGTCGAAGAAGGCGCGGTTGCGGGTCTGCGTCAGCGGGTCGGTTATCGACTTGTCGTAGGCTGACTCGAATGAGCTCATCATCCGCTTACCCCACTCGCCCTGGAAGGCCAGCAGCGCCCCGATGACCAGGAAATTGACGATCAGCGATATGACCGATGCCTGGACCATCATGGGGAAAAGCGCCTCGCGCATGAAAATGAGGCCAAGAATCGTCTCCGCGCAGAGGATGGATGTGGTGTAAAGGGTGAACCTCACATTGAAGTAAAGCGATGCACTGGCCAGAATGACGTAGAGCAGGAAGATATTGTCGATGCTCCCCTTCTGGATATAGAGAATGATGAACATGTACGTGATTGCGAAGAAGACGAAGAGGTACTTGAAGATGGTGCTCGACGGCCTGGCGAAATAAAGAATAAGGGGCAGCGAGAACATGGCAACCGCAAATCCGAAGGTCACCAGGGCTTTGGAAAGGGAAAAAAGCATGAAATACGAAAGGACGCTCTGAACGACAATCATCACGATGGCCGCGTACGCCAGCAGCCTATTGGTCGTCCTCTCGCTCACAATATACTTACGCATAATCTATTTTATACTTTTCTTGTTGGAATATTTTTCCTCTTCTACAGTGTATATATATACCTTTCCAACCTGATGACCTAACCCATCAAAGGAGTTGACCACTCCCCGTTCGAAGGTATGAAGGTCTACGCGTTTTTTGAAATACAGGTCGAGTATTTAATTAACATATCCACAAAATTGATTTACATCGGGGAAAATGAAATCAATTGGTATTAAAAAGTCCGCAAAACATTGTCAGAAAATGGACAGTTAAATATATCCGCTTGTCAACGGTGAAACCATCTATGCCTACTCCGGGCTGGGCGACCGCCTGCGGCAGACCGTCGACGGGATGGCCACAAATTACACACTGGATATTAACGCCGACCTCACGCAGGTGCTGCAGGATGGAATGCATACCTACCTGTACGGACCTTCGACAGGCTTAGGGAACGCGACCCGCATTTCCCAGGTTGCCGAAACGCAGACCGGATACTTCCTGCCCGAGGCGTTCATCTGAATAGGACCGGGAGAGGGCTATACACTGGCAGGTATCATTCTTGCACCGTTGGCCTTTATCATAATTAAAGGCGCCTTATCCCTATGCAAAGCTCACAGAATCGATACACCCGTCCCAGAAGACGGAAAAAGCAAAACAACCTGATCTATCTATTGATTCTTGCGTTTCTCGGTCTGCTGGTTATCAGCCTGGTCGTGGTCATCAACATCGGACGGGAAATGATCTTCGGCACATCTTCAGACGCCGCCGCTGCGTCCGGTAATTCGGCTTCAGGTTCTGAAGCCATTCAAATCCCGTCAGGTGATAAAGCCAACCAGCCTCTTCAGGGGTCAGATGATGGCCTGTCACCTTCCGACTGGAATGGGTCCAGCCGTGTGACCGCCCTGCTGATGGGTCTGGACTACCGCGATTGGGAAGCCGGGAATGGCGCCTCCCGCACCGACAGCATGATGCTGGTCACCTATGATCCGCGTACGAATTCGGCCGGGATGATGTCCATCCCGCGCGATCTCTGGGTCGCGATACCCGGCAATGGCGAAGCCAAGATCAATACCGCCTATTTTCTGGGTGAATCCTATAATCTGCCGGGCGGTGGGCCGGCGCTGGCTGTTCAAACCGTGGAAGACTTTCTGAATGTGCACATTGACTTTTACGCGCAGATCGACTTCACCGCTTTTGAAAAATTTATCGATGAGTTGGGCGGGCTGGATATTAAGATCCGCGAACCCATCACCATTGACCCCCTTGGACCGGGAAATACCGTAACCCTTGAACCCGGTACGCAGACCCTCACCGGTGCTGAAACCCTGGCGTACGCCCGTCAACGCAGCACCGGCCATGGCGATATTGACCGTTCAGAACGGCAGCAGGAAGTGATCATGGCGGTTCGAAACCAGATCCTGACCCTGGACATGCTTCCGGGTCTGGTTGCCAAATCCCCCAAGATTTACGCCGACCTGGCTGCCGGTCTCAGAACCAACATGACCCTTTCGCAGGTTGTAAAGATCGCCCTGGCGGCTACCCGTGTGCCGAAGGAAAACATCAAACAGTTTGTCATCGGTACCGATGAAACAGAACTCAGCGTTTCGTATGACGGGCAGTCCATTCTATTGCCCTACATGGACCGGATCATGGAAAAACGTGATCTACTCTTCGGGGAACCCGGTTCCGCGAAAACCGTGGATATGGTTCCAGCCGCAGAGAGCAATTCAAATTCCGCTGATCCGGAAAGCCAGAATGGTCAAACGTTGATCGGCCCCGCCGTGCCTGCGGTTTCAGAGGAAGGCAAAGCCATGGCCGATGAAAACTCGACCCTGGTGGTTTTGAATGGAACATTGACTGAAGGACTGGCCGGGCGTTTTAAAGAGTATCTCGAAGGGTCCGGGTTTACGGTTGTTGGAACCGGCAACGCTGACAGGGAATACGACGGGATCATGATCATTGACCACACAGGCAAACCCTACACGATTCAATTCCTGTCGAAAATGATGAACGTTCCGTCAAACAGTATATTCAACCAGGCAAGCGCGAATACCAAAGGGGATATCACAGTTATCATTGGAACCAACTGGGAAAACTACGTCAGCCTTCCATAGAGGTCCATGCGTATGTCACTGGAGGCAGATGCCACGGCTCTGCCTCTTTTTATTCTAAAAACCACTTCATGCCTGATCCGGTTGGGAAGATAAAATCGATCTCTGGCAATCCAGTTTCCCGGTTGGATTATTTCAGCTCATCGTCCACCCGTGACCGTAGCATGGAAATCTCTTTTCGCATCTCATCCACAGACTCTTGCATGCCGTCAATGCGGGTGGTTTCGTTCTGGATGAAATGGGTGTACGGGGCAATATTTTCATTCATCCGTGAGATCGCGTTCCTGGCTTCCCTGTCAAACGTGGTCTTCAGGGTGTCGTTCAGGTTTTCACGCAGCTTGACGATCTTTTCACTGAAACGGTCTTTGGCCTGTTTGCGCTTGTAAGGTATGACAAAGAGCCCCAACACAGCCATCGTCCCGGCAGCAATGATGCCCGTCACATCAAATGAGGATGAGAGGACGGCGGTCGCCACCAGTGCGCCCAACCCGACCGCCCCGGCTTCAAACAAAGCCGTTTGCGCCACGGCCGATTCCACATTCGCCGCCAGCTCTTTGGCTTCCCTGCGCTGGTCATACGATTCCACGATCTTTTTGACGCCTTTACCCACCTTTTCAAACAGTTCCTGCCGGCGGTTCTGCGCCGGGTTCGAGGAACCGCTCACAATCCGGTCCACGTTTGTTGATTTCCGCCGCTGCAAAAATCCCATCACCTGCTGCCATTCGCGCAGATCCTTGTCCACCAGCCATTCGATCAGGTTTTTAACCTGCGTATCGATCTGTTCGGTCAGATCGGTGACAACCTCCCTTTCAAAGGCTGCCCGGATCCTCTCTCCCCTGGCCAGATGGCGGATATTCGTCAGGCGGAATGTGCGGTCGAAAAAGTCCATTCCCCTGAATTCCAGTTTGTGCAGGATATTCTCAACCTCGGCCAGCCGCGGTGAAAGCTCCTGTTCCAATTCATGCTGGTATCCGGATATCGCGGTCTCCAAAGACCTGGCTGTCTCCCTGTCGATCTTGATTTCTTCCTTCTGAATATCGATGTTCTCCTGTAACTGTTGGACGATCTTCTCCGCCACCCCCAGAGGGTTGTTGAATTTCAACCGCAATTTGCTCCTATCATCCAGTGTTGAACGGATGTATTCTTCCAATTCTTCAAGATGGCTGTCCGCGTAGTATTCAGCGCTCTTTGCGTCGTCTGCTTCTGTCAGCGCGCGTTGTGCCAACCGGGCGGAAACCGGAAACAGAACAGGAACTTCACCCAGAACGGCCGCGGCATGCTTGGTCACAAAATCCTGTGCTTCCTTCAACGCAGATTCTTCTTCGAAGATATCTGTCTTGTTTAATACGAAAACAACCTTTTTGCCCCATGCCAGTATCTTCTGCAGGAACTGACGTTCACTTTCAGTCAACGGTCTGTCAGCCGATGTGGTGAAAAGCACAATATCACTGCGGGGTACGAATTCATTGGTCAGGCGCTCATGTTGTTGGATGATGGCATTGGTTCCCGGAGAATCCACAATATTCAATTGCTTCAACAGATCCATGGGATGTGTAATGACCGTGAAACCGTCGTCAACGACCTGTGTGGACACTTCCTCTCCCCACCGTACCAGGGTAACGCGCGACGTAGTGGGCGTTACACCTTCCGGCAGGATCTTTTCCCTGAGCATGGCATTGATCAATGCGCTCTTGCCGGCGTTAAATTCACCCACCACGACCAGCAGAAAAAGTTCATCCAGTTGCAGGATGGAATTTTGAAGTTTATCCAGGCTCTCTTTTCCGACTTCCAGATTGACCATCCGGCGCAGGATGCCGGCAAGCGTGTCTTTCTCTTCATGTAGTAATTGAGATTGCCCGGTTGTTAACATTGAATTCTGCATACATTCTCCAGTTATATGTCTATGCGCAATCATCGCAAATCGACTATCTGATGAAAATTATAGTACCATCCGAAGTAATTATTTTCCATTCCACCCAATCGCCAATGGAAATTTCGCATAAAATTACAGCATGCAAAAAATAAATGATTGGATCAAAAACTCATTCATCACAACGGATTGGTTTCAACAGTACATCCTTTTCCCATTCCTTTCCACCCGTCTGGGTCTTCTGTTGGTGGCATACTACGCCTCGGGGAATTATCTGGCAAATCCCACCTACCAAAAATATGTTGACCGTGGTTTCTTCCTGACGCATCTCTTTCCCGTTGATGTGTTTGCCCGTTGGGATTCCGCCGCGTATTTTTCCATCATCACCAGAGGTTACTCACCTTCCAGTGATATCCGAACTGTTTATAGCAATATCGCCTTCTTCCCCCTCTATCCATATCTGGTAAAAAGCTTCGGCTGGCTCGGTTTTATTATTCCTGATGGCTTTTATGTCGCCTTTGGTGTGCTGCTTTCCAATTTGTTCTTTCTTGCCGCGGCAATCCTCCTTTTCCGTATGGTAACGCAACAATTGGGCTTCAATGAAACAGCGTCTGGACGGGCGATCGGGTTGTTGATCTTCTTCCCGACCAGTTTTATCTTTTCCAGTTTCTATACCGAGAGCCTTTTCCTGTTGTTGATTGTGGCCGGTTTTCGTTTCGCTTTTCAGGATAAATGGCATCTGGCCGGTATCACTGCGTTTCTATTGTTGTTGACCCGTGCGCAGGGTCTGGTTGCCTGGGGGATCCTCATCCTCTTCTATTTCGAAAGGAAGGGTTGGAAAATCTTAAAGGTTGACCGCGGATTGATCTGGCTCCTTCTCGCCCCTGCCGGGTTGTTTATGCATCTGGCCTACCTCCATACCCTCACAGGCGAGCTGCTGGCTCCCTTTGCAGCAATGACCGCCTGGGGACGGGCCAATGCCTCGATCCTTGAGAATCTGCGTGAAAACCTGGCTTCCCCATTTTTGGATGTCTACAAAATCGACCTCATTTTTACAATCCTCTTTGTCGCGCTCAGCCTGATCATTCTGTGGAAATGGCCGGTTAAATCGGTCGGTATGCTGGCTCTTTGTCTGAGTGTGATGCCTGTGGCCAGTGGTTTACTGGTCTCGGTGTCACGGTATCTTTTGCTTGTTTTCCCGGTCTTTGTTTATGCGGGGAGCAAATTGGAAAGATCAAGATTTTATGAATCTGCATGTGTATTCTTCTTTGCCCTGCAGGTTGTCTATTTTGCCGGCTGGGTGAATTTCTACTGGATCGTTTGATCTTAAAAATCGATTTCAGTTTCAATACATACTGCAATATTTAATATCTCTTGATTTCCTTTTGATATATTGAGTGTTATTTATCATGTTCGGGCTTTGAAACGATCAGGTGGATCGGTATATCACTTATTGTATGGGAAGACCAGTATTCCGTCGGTGTTGCGGCGATGGATGACAGCACAAGAAGTTGATCGATCTGATCAACTTGTTGCACGATGCCAAAAAATAGGGTAACGGCAGCACTGAGGTCGTTACGATTTTGAAAGGATTGTCAGACAATACGGTTTATCATTTCGGCTCTGAAAAGAAACTCCTGACTGAATATAATTACCCGGGTTTGCCTTCCCATCAATCGATCACTCTGAATTTGTGGATAAACTGTATCAATTCCCAAAAGAGGCTGTTGCGTCAAATTTTTCGATTCGTATGAAAGTGCGTGATTTTCTGCAGTAGTGGCTAATTAGCTATATTTGCGGTGATGAACAGTAATATACAAAGTATCTGAATGACAAAGGGATTCACTAAACTTTTTGCTTCAACAGGGATATCGCCCTAAAGAACATTAATCCCACCCCGCCGAGAATTAACGAAACACCCAGCAGAAAGACCATTCCGCCAATAATCTGATCGGCCCATAATAAACCGGTCTTGTCCAACAGATAATGCCAATCGTGGATTGGCTCCGTACTGCCAAGGATGGTTCCGGGAGAGAATAGTTCCAATTGTTGCGCACGTGCGTCGCTGATGTATTTACTGATCTGAATAACACTCTGCCCGAGCCAGAAACCAAACAGGGAGATATAGAACCATTGGCGTCTCCGCATGGTCAGAAATAGGCACACAGAAGGCAGGAATATTTGCGCCAGGGTGCCGCCAAGGACTGTTATGAATTCCCCGAAAAAGGAAAATATTACATGTCCCATCTCATGTACAACAAAATCCACCATGGCCATGGCTGCCACCACGACCCCGATAAACGGCAGGGTCAGGTCTGGAAATAACACCTGTATCGCCATTATCAGAAAAACAACTCCGGCCAGGATATTAGCCATAAATTTCCCAACCGTCAGGGGTGTGTAAGAACTTTTATAATCATTCATACGATTTACCTATCATCATTATATGAATTTCAGGTAATCTTTAAAGATAAGCCGCCGTTTGACCGGCGGCTTGTATCGTTTTATATAATAGCCTATCTACAGGGTCCAGCCATGTGCCCGGGCCTGTGCTTCCAGCCGTGCCAGGCGTTCCTCGACAGACAGTGTTGATTCATCCTGCTGCGGGGTTGTTGATGTTCCACCTTGAATACCGCAGAATTTTTGCAATGCCGCCAGATCTCCATTAAAGTAATTCACATCCAGCAGGCTTTCACATCCGGGCAGGATGAACTTGTCACCGGTAAATTGCCAGAAAGTCCATTTTGTTGAACCGTTCGGCAAAGCCGGTCCTGCAATTGACGGTTTGTAATTGGTGTCAAAATCCTGCCAGGTGGTGCGAACTGTTGACGATTTGTACGGGTAATGGGCCATCCATAGCGGATATTTTGACAGCCAGGATTGCGCCGGTTTGGCGTATGTGTTAATAAATGAAGCCCGTGAATAAAC
>CAYRHB010000128.1:0-9437 GCA_964424035.1 uncultured Leptolinea sp. | reverse complement strand
ATTACAACGGTTTCAGCACCCACCTCGCGCATCTGGTCAATTTTGAGATCAAATGCTGCATAACGAATCGGATCCGCCTCTTTGATGGCAATCACTCCTCCGCCACCACCGCAGCAAACCGATTCCTCACGGTTGGGTGTCATTTCTTTGAAACTGGATTTGGCAATGACATTGAGGATATCCCGTGGTTCCTGGATATGCCCGCCTCTGCGCTGGATCTTGCAGGCGTCATGGAAAGTTAGAGTTCCGCCGCTATAGGCATCTTCCTTGAGTTTGATCCGGCCGGATCGCAGTAGATCACCGATCATCCCGACGATATGGGTGATCTCAATCCCTTCCGGCACCTCCATTAGGTTGTATGAGGTCCATCGCAGGGCATCATATGCATGGCCGCATTCCGTTACAACGATCTTCTTCACGCCAAGTTCCCTGGCCGCGTCAAAAATACGTTGAATGAACGCCCTGGTCCGCTCGTTGCTGCCTTCATAAAAGCCGAAATTAACGACCTCCCGACCTTTCTGGCTCAGGGTCCATTTCTCTCCGGCTGTGTTCAATATTTTAGCGATAGCCGCAATATTTTCCGGGAACTTCATGATTTCAATGGAACTGAAAACCACCAGCGTGTCTGCGCCTTTGACGTCCATGGGAAGATCAACTTCCCATTCATCAGCCACCCATTCCATACGACTTTCATAGACATCGTCTGTCACTCCCAGCGGACTGCCTTCATTGACCTGCTTGTTAACCGCAGCCATGAGATCATCCGGGACCAATCCCGCTTCTGAAAAACCCGTTCGGACTTCATGGATCAATGGCCCAAGCTGAATGCCCATCGGGCAAACCATGGAACACTTATTGCAGAGCGTGCAAGCTTCATAAATGATCTTGCTGAAGTCATGCAATTCCTCATCCGTAATGGGCTTTTCAATTCCCAGCGCCAGTTTAAACTTTCCAATCAGAGTGAACCGCTGCTCGTAAGCCCGTTTTAAGAGTTCAATTTTCCATACCGGCGCGAATTCCGGATTACCGGTTGCCTGGTAAAAATGGCAGGCTTCCGCGCACATGCCGCACCGAGTACAGGCTTCCAATTGAGCAGCCGCGTAACCACCCATTTCTTTCACAAACGTATTCATCATAATTTGAGTTTGCATGATGATTCTCCTCAGGGTGTTACCGCACGTTTGCCGAAATCTGCTCCATGGATGGCTTTGGAGAAGAAGTAAAAAATGAAATGCGAGATGCGGCTGAACGGGATCCAGATGAGCAGAACATCAACGGTGATCATATGAAGACTATACAAAACCTCATACGCGAACCATAAATGATGGGTCATCATATAACCTGTCACCATTGGCAGGAAAACAACGAGCCAGTTCAACCATTCCGCCGGACCAGAGATCAGTTTCAAAACAGGATTGATCCTCCGATTTATCAGCAGGGCGATCATCGATACAATCGCGCCGGCTGCCAGCCAATCCACTATGGGCACCGGCAATGTCGGCCAACCAAATCCAAGCAGGCTTTTCCAAACCAGCATGTGCGGCGTCCCGAGAATGAGTACGGCAAATAATCCAAGGTGAAAAAGACCACCGGCCAGATAAATCAACGGATTTTTCGAGAATGTATTCTTCACCCAGGGAATGAACGGCCAGATGATTATCCCTTTCAAGAAGGAAGTCAACACTCCGCCGATCTTACTTCCCCTGGCTGGAACCCGGTCAGCCGACCAGCCCAGAAGGACGATCCGCGCCAGACGATATACCATCCCGGCTACAAAAACCAGCAACGAGACTTGAAAGAACGGGCCCCGGGCAAAAGCAAGTACTTCTGTCCAATTCATGCCAGCCTCCTATCCTTCCCCTTGTTTTTCAGCTTGATGAGCTGCTTTTTTCTGTCCGTTATTGGCAGCACTCAATCCAGCAGCCAGAACCAGACCGGCAGCTGCCGCTCCGCCAACCATGGTTGCCGTAGGTCTGTCAAGTGGTGCGGATTGACCTTCGTAAAATCCACCGCCATCCCAGAACCCGGGTTCGGAACAACCCAGGCATGGATGTCCGGACTGGACAGGAAATGACAATCCACCGCTCCATTTCATGGAAGCGCAGGCATTGTAAGTGGTGGGTCCTTTGCAGCCAAGTTTATACAGACACCAACCCTTCTTCGCACCCTCATCGTCAAATGATGCGGCAAATTTCCCGGCTTCATAGAAGGGTCTCCGCAGGCAGCGGTCATGAATTGTCTGCCCGTAGAATGTTTTTGGCCGGTTCAGGTGATCCAATTCCGGTAGAGATCCAAAGATCAGGAAGTGAGCCAGCACCCCTGTGAACACTTCGGGGATCGCCGGACAACCCGGAATATTCACGACTGTTTTGTCCTTGATGATCTCATATACCCCAAGTGCTCCGGTTGGATTGGGTTTTGCCTTTGGCAGGCCGCCAAAAGCAGCACAGTTGCCTGTGGCAATAATCGCCGCCGCATTGGCTGCCGCTTCATTCAGCAAGTCCAGGGAGCTCTTCCCGCCAATCGTACAATAGGCGCCATCTTCCAGTGTGGAAATACTACCTTCCACAACCAACACATACTTGCCGGCGTATTTTTCCATCGCCGCCAATTTTGCATCTTCTGCCTGGAATCCGGCAGCCGCTGAAAGTGTCTCATGGTATTCAACGGTTATCTTACTTAAAACCAGATCGGTCAGCGTGGGCGAAGCGCTTCTGGTAAGGGCTTCACTGCACCCGGCACAATCCTGAAATTCCAACCAGATCACAGGAAGCCGTGGCTTGCTTTCCAATGCCCTGGCGATCTGGTTGACATAACCACGCGCCCGTCTGGTACCACCGGTGGGTTTACCATTTGCCAGCGTGGGCAGTTGTGTAAACCCCATGGCTCCAGCCATAACCCCGCAGAATTTCAGAAAGCTCCTCCGGGAGAGGCCTTCTTTTCTTAATTCCTCATAAATACTTTCATCAGCCATTGGTCCCTCCAATTTTTAAACCAATAGACAGCCGGGTATTCGATGGATATTTACTTGTATGAAAGACGCATTGGGAAGTTAACCGCAGGAAATTTTTTCCGCTTCCAGTTTTGCCTGGTATCGTGCGATTCCATCCGGACCGGTTGCCAGATTGGCTTTCTCTCCATCCCAATTGGATGCCTGCATTTCAGCCACCCAGCCCTCTCCATAAGGGTCTGAAACAGCCAGGTTCGGGTCGGATGCCAGCTTCTCATTGGCTCTAAGCAGCACACCGGTGACCGGTGCTGGAACGGGTCCGACAAACTTGCTGCTCTCAACCGTGGCGATACTCTTGGATTGAAGTACCTCCTGCCCGATGTTCTTTGCCTTCACTGTAATGGCAGCCAATTTTCCACCGGACAGCTTGGCGGCCACAGAGGTAATGCCAACCCTAACGACACCACCTTCCATTGGTTTAGCCCACACATGTTTCTCAATGAGGTAATAAAGGTCATCGGGTAAATTACATCCCTGAACAGTTGCCATCTGATTTCCTCCTTGGATTATCGAGGTCTAGAACGTCAATACGGTTTTGCAATCTTCGGCGAGCTGCCACATGGTGGCTCCGCCCACCATCTTTACGCCATCGATCAGGTCCGAAACGGATAGATTATGTAGTTCCGTGGAAGCCGTGCAGGCCAGGAATTGAACTCCGCCTTCCATGGCTTCATTGATGAAGTCAC
The DNA here is from genome assembly GCA_964424035.1 of uncultured Leptolinea sp. Lineage (GTDB taxonomy): Bacteria > Chloroflexota > Anaerolineae > Anaerolineales > Anaerolineaceae > Leptolinea. The sequence goes on along the minus strand of CAYRHB010000128.1, from coordinate 5,741 downwards.
TGACCGGTTTCCCGCCGGCTTTCGGATAGATCGTTTCGGCAAGCCCTTTTTTCAAGAGCAACGTGCCATCGATCGTGAAGAACATGGTAACTTCATATTCCATGGCCACCGCGAGGCTGGCAAAGAAAAATGGAGTGGCGCACCGGCGGGGTGTATCCGGACCGCTGGTCATTATGATCATTACTTTATCATCTGCCATCATTTACTCCTTCTGACGAACTAAAAAGTCAATGCAATCGCATTTTCACTGGCAAAGCTGATGAAAGTTGCCGCTCCGCCTACTTCGACCCCATCGATCAGGTCTTCCTTCTTGATACCCATCACATCCATGCTCATTTGACAGGCAATCAGCCGGACGCCGCCATCCACAGCCATTTCCAGCAGTTCGCTCAATTTGGCCACATTGGCTTTTTTCATCCAATCATTCATCATTCCGGTAGCCATGGCCGTCATCCCCGGCAGCATTCCCACAATATTGGGAACCGGCATCGGCATGGCCGGATTGGCAATTGGGGCGACCTGCAATTTATCGGCATTCCCCTTTTTTATGATCTCCAGTCCATAAAAAGTGAAAAAAATTGCTGCTTCCATGTCCATAGCCATGGCGGCTGTCGCCAGAATTAAAGGCGGATAGCCAGCATCAAGAGTACCGTGCAGTGCGATTACTGCAAGCCGTTTCGCAGTTGTATCAGGCATATTTACTCCTTTATTATTTAATTGGATACGGGTAATTCAAAATGTTGATAGCGGCGGTTTTCGAAGAATTCAGCTACGGATATTGCGCTTCCTCCGGCTTTGCGGTTGAGTATCAATAATGAATGAAAGCCGATTACGGGAAGATATAACTTAGATCATTTTCCTTCCAGGGATCCCATGCGGCCCGAACCCCGGGTCAGAGGTCCGTACAATCACTTCTTAGCCGGACCTGTATGATTATTTCTGGATCAGGCTTTCTGAATAAAGAAAATGAACTTGTCGTTCTCCGTTTCCGAAGCCACCAGCTTATTGCCCGTTTTGGCAGTCCAGGCTTCAATATCACTGGTGGATCCCGGATCGGTGGCGATCATCTTGAGAACCTGACCCGATTGAAGGCCATCGACAGCTTTCTTGGTCTTGAGAATCGGCATCGGACATGCCATTCCACTACAATCCAATGTTTGATCAGCAGCTACCATTTTTCCTCCGATTTTTTTATTTCCCGGATAATCTGGGGTGTATCTTACTGATTTCAGCTATTTGCTGTAATCGATCCAATAAATTGGAACGCTCGCATAAAATGGACTGAACCGTACTGGCTACTTTGGGTGTCCACTCCTGCACTTTTTCCAATTGGGTGGTTTTCAATACGGGAATCTTTTGTTCCGCTTTCTGCAATTCGTCCAGTGGCAAATTGCATTTATCCGCCAGATGCTGCAGGAATTCACCCTGTTTGAGTGCATCCACGCTGGAAATCCGGAATTGTCCGGCTACCAGCCAGGCGACATTCTTTCCTTCATGTTGAATGGCGGACCGCATATATGACAGACCGGCATGGCAGACACCAAGTGGTACATACCCGGTTTTCTTCAGGGCAATCTTGCGCCACGAAGCCTGGCAGGAAGCACGTCCTTCCGGTGTTGAAAGTATTTGCTGGCAAAATGGATTGGCATAAGTCGGTTCGGTAAGAGGTTCGCCATCCAGAGATACAGCGACCGCGCCAATTCCCAGAATACCGGCAAAAATTTCCTGGATCTTCTGCACACAATCCGACGGGAAATCGGTAATGGTATCGAACCTTGGCTCGCTTTCCTCCAGTGAAAGGTCTTTACCCATCAGGCGGTCAATTTCTGAACGTTCAAAGCGCCACTGATTCCCGATCTTGATGCCCTTCAACCGCCCGTCATTCAACATCCGGTAGACGGTGATCCGGTCGATTTGGAGCAACTTTTGAATTTGAGTGGTGGTCAGGAGTTCGCTCATATGGATATATATTGCAATATATTGTTATACCTTGATATAGTATCATTCCGTGTCCACCACATTCAAGTGACATTTGTTTGGCTGAATTATGATTATTGTCACGCATCACGTAGGCAGTAATGCTGTGAGGCGTATTCCAACTATTTAAACCCGGATTGGTGATGACGCCCTGCTGCCGGCTGCCGGAGATGGATCACGCAGGCAGAAAAAAATAGGGCATGAAATTGCTGATTTTTGAATGACGTAGGATGGATTGAGTCCTCTTATCCAGAAATCCATCGAAGATGCGGGTTATGTGCTGTTTTATGCGAAGAGATGCATTTCGAATTTCTAAGATGCGGTCACCCTTGAAGCGCAAGGGGAGGCAATCGACCGCAAACTACCGCTATTTGATCATGAATGGATAATGCTGGTTTCAATTCCTAGAATAATCCCCACAAAAAAATGACCCACCTCGGTCCGCATGCCAGGCAGAGGCGTGGTGGGTTCTGTTGACCTAATTATACGCAATTCCCAAATTACTACATGTCAAGTGATATGCCCCTAATATTTAATTATTGAATTGTAAATCCTTTTGTTTGAAAAAAATCAATCGAGATAAGGTACTTCGTGCTATCTGTATCCCACGCCGCAAAATGAGGACGGCGGATATGCTCTCGCTCAATGCCATTTCAAAAACCCTAAGGGTCTTAACGGGGAACTTTTCTACCACCAGGTACACGGTTAAGACCCTTAGGGTTTGATTTTCCGCACATCGATGGTGTGAAAGAGGGCTTGATAGAAATAGAAAATCCGTCTTTCAACGGATTTATAGTGCCCCCAAGGGGACTCGAACCCCTGTTTTAGCCTTGAGAGGGCTGCGTCCTGGGCCGCTAGACGATGGGGGCGGGGACGAAAAATATACCATGCCGTGCGCCGGTTGTCAAAGGATTGGGGGTGCAATATAATCCGCTGCATGCCCCAGAATGTTCCCCTCTCCAAGCGTATATTTGACCTTGCCCTGACCATCCCCGGCGTGATCTTGATCTCGCCGCTGCTGCTTGTGCTTGCCATTCTGGTCCGGGTAAAACTGGGCAGTCCCGTCCTCTTCCGCCAGGTCCGGCCGGGGTATAAAGGCCGGCTGTTCACCCTGAACAAAATTCGAAGCATGACAGACAAACGCGCTTCTGATGGTTCATTGCTGCCGGATTCTCAACGCCTGACCCCATTCGGTCGTTTCCTGCGCTCCACCAGCCTGGACGAATTGCCAGAGTTGCTCAATGTATTGCGTGGCGAGATGAGTCTGGTTGGTCCACGTCCATTGCTGACTGCCTACCTCGAACGCTACAGTCCGGAACAGGCACGCCGCCATGACGTGCTTCCCGGCATTACCGGCTGGGCACAGATCAACGGCCGCAACGCGGTCTCCTGGGAAGAAAAGTTTGCGATGGATGTGTGGTATGTAGACCATCGCTCACTCTGGCTGGATATCAGGATATTGGCTCTAACATTCCTACGTGTGTTTCGGCGTGAAGGCATCACCCAGCCCGGTTCGACTACTGCGGAAGAGTTTCGCGGAACTCCACGTGATTGATCCTAATAATTGGTCACAGTGAACGGGTTAAGCCGCCCCTGCATCAATTCTTCGTTAGTATCATTTATCAGCCGCAATTTGCCCGCGGATAAATATGTCTCATTGATATCGGTAACTTTAACCCCGATGGGAACGGTCTTTCCGCCCTGCCCTTTCAGCACATCCGGAAGGATGCCGGCCAGAGAGCCATAAATATCCATACTGATTGTTGCCACCCAGCGTTCCCTGAATGTGTCACCGGGGTAAAACGTCCCCATCAGTCGCAAATTTTGTGACAGCATGGATTGCAGCAATTCATTGGACTGCGCTTCTTTTGAAAAGTAGACCGTTTCAAGTCCAGCCGGCAGGATATTAGTCATGGCTGTCTGCCACTCGACTGCGGATGAACCGCGCGGCGCCGTTTCCGTCAACGGGTACGGGGCGTACGGTGGCGTTGATGTACCGCAACGGCCGCAGAAATATCGCCCGCCGCTCATAAAGGCATTGGCCAGAATATTCACCTCGCCGCCATCATCGGGGATCAATCCGGCTGCCCGCCAACCCGGGGATGCCAAAACAGCCGTATAACCGGCAATAAACGCCTGGTATTCCGGATACTCACGCAAAACGGTAAGGGTTGGTCCAGTCTGCAGATCAACATTGCTTACCACAATCATTTGTGTCTGCGGATTGGCGGCGATGATATCAACCAGGTTGCCGGGTGTGGCGAGGAAAATGGCCGCCACCCGGTTGGGTCCCAGCGATCCGGTGGGTACCTGCCCGATGGTCTCAACCATATATCCGGCTGCCGATACAGCCGGCCGGATGGCTTCCACAACTTGCATGACCTGTTCGGGAAGAACTTCCGGTGGTGCCACCAGTACCACCTTGCCCAGGTCCGGTGTCGCGGTTGGCATCGGTGTTGGGACCAACGTGGCGGTTTCGGTTGGGGTCGGTGACGGGTTCAGGGCGGGAATTGGTAAAGTTCCACAACCAGACAGTAATATGACAACGAATAAACTTGTGATGATGTGCAATGAATGCTTCATGTTATAGTGACCAATCCGGCAGCCGGTCCATGTATACAAAATAGGACTCGGGGGCGGCTATATTATAATAGCGGCATGATCGATCTGACCATCCCGGGTACGGGAAATATCCAAATCAATCACCTTGTCCTTGATGTAAATGGAACACTGGCCCTGGACGGTACATTATTTGACGGCCTTCCCCGGATCATCGGTGCACTATCCAACCGGTTGGATATCCACATGGTCACGGCTGATACCCACGGCCGACAACAGGAAATCGATCATGTTCTAAATATGACAGCCGTCCGTTTACAACCCGGGGATGAAGCGGAACAGAAACGGGATTATGTACGCTCTCTGGGCAGCCATAAATGCGCGGCGATCGGTCAGGGTGCGAACGACGCGTTAATGCTCGCCGAAACCTGCCTGGGGATCGCCGTTTTTTCTCCGGAAGGCCTGTGCGTCGATACCCTGAAATCCGCCCGGATCGTCATGCCCGATATCTTCTCTGCGCTGGCACTGCTGGATAATCCGCAGCGCCTCGTCGCGACCCTGAGAAAATGACCCTGCCCACCAGCGAACCTCTTCCACCTGAAGACCTGCCTCCAGCACGCCGCCGCCGGCAGCGCCGTTTGCTTGCCCCTGACACATCGGACGAGCAGACAGCCCTGTTGGAACAATTTGTCACCCGGCTGACGCCGTCGGTTGATTTCCTCGTGCTTTCCTTTATTTGTGGTTTGATTTCGGGGATTGCCGCATTGGCCAATACACCGGCTCTTTTCGTCCTGGCTGCGTTGGTTGCGCCATTCCTGTCCCCTGTGATCGGGCTTTCCCTGGCCTCCATCATCGGATCGCAGAAATTTTTCGTCCGGTCGCTGGTCACATCGTTGATCGGTGGTTTCCTGGTATTCACCGGTGGTGCGTTGGGCGGGTTAATCGCGCTGCAGTATGACATCATCCCGGTACAACATGCCTATTTGCATGCCCATTTCTCCTGGTACGATTTTATCCTCCTGGTTCTGGGAGCCGCCCTCACCACATTCTTTGTTGTCCGCAACGGACAGGGCAGCCGGCAAACAGTGACCAATATCGCCCTTGCCTATGAACTGTACCTCCCTCTGGGTGTCGCCGGATATGGAATGATGACCGCGAGCAAGGGGTTATGGCCGGATGGATTGCTGGTCTTTGGCGTGTACCTG
>CAYRHB010000127.1:0-9468 GCA_964424035.1 uncultured Leptolinea sp. | reverse complement strand
CGTTGACGATGTCAACAATGTATTTCGGGGCGGGCAGTTTGCCGAAGACGTCTTTACCCCACCAGGCATCGTTGCGAACCCAGACCATGCGGTCCTGATCGTGCGCGGCATATTTGTAAGGGCCGGTACCAACCGGAGGTCTGTTCTCGGAACCAACCAGGTCTTCAACTTTCTTGGTTGACCAGAGAGCCTTGGACAGGATGGGGGTTTGCCACATGTAGAAACCAACTTCCTGGTAAGCCGGATCGGCTTTGAATTTGAAGGTTACTTCGTTGGTGTCTTTGTTGACTTCAACTTTGTCCAGGAAGCTCCAGAGGCCGGTGTAAGCCAGGCCGGCTTTGGTTTCGCCATTGGGATCAGCGATATCAAAGGTGAATTTGACATCATCGACGGTCAAAGGCTGGCCATTGGTCCATTTGATGCCCTTGCGCAGTTTGACGACGTAGGTGGTGGCATCAACCCAGCTGTCAGATTCAGCCAACCAGGGGGTGAATTTGTCAGCGAGGGGATCGTAGATGAACAGGGTCTCATAGCAAAAGCCCAGGGTACCCGTGGCGTAGCCGCCGCCGTTCAGGGGGTTCCAGCTGGAGGGAGCGCCCCACTGCGTACCGCTGGTGTACAGGGTTTCGTTGCGGGGATACTCAACGGCAGCAGGAGCCGCCGCGCTGCTGGCGGGAAGGAACGCTGTCAAAACCATGGAAAGAACGACAACGACGAAAATCAATGTCTTAGGTAGTTTCTGCATCACATCTTCTCCTATAGTGAAAACAATCTATAGTATGATTGATTCGGAAACCAAACAAGAGTCATCTTCTTTGTCTGGTTCCCACCGACCGGGCGCTGATTCTTTTTAACGGGAAGTCAGCGCCTTTTTACTACACTGCATAATCTTCCTTACCTTTTCCTTTTCCTTATCCAATTTGCCCTTAAATCTTGTTAAACGGGGCTAAAGTAACCACCTCCTTCTTTTATAAAAACAATCGGTTCATAGTTCTGAGTTTTTCTTAAGAAAATCAAGAACCTCGTCAACCTTGCAGAACGCAAGGGCTGTTACCGTATCTGCACCGCCATAATAGATGGCGATCTTGCCGGTGGATTCTTCGCAGAGTGCTGCGCAGGGGAAAGCCACATTGGGCACATCACCCACGCATTCGTAATTTGTCTGTGGAGAGAGCAAATAAGGAGCGCTGCGGTACATAACTTTCCAGGGTTCATCCAGATCCAGAAGGGCAGCGCCAAAGCTGTAGACAAAACCATTGCATGATGTTAAAACACCGTGATAGAAGAGCAGCCAGCCTTCTCTGGTTTCAATGGGGGTCGGGCCGGCACCGATCTTGGTATGCTGCCAGCCGTCTTTGGTTCCCATTACAAAGCGGTGCTCACCCCAGTGGATCATATCCGGGCTCTGGCTCAGGTAGATGTTTCCGAATGGTGTATGTCCATTGTCACTGGGCCGGCTGAGCAATATATATTTGCCATTGATCCGCCGGGGAAACAAAACGCCGTTACGGTTAAAAGGTAACAGCGCGTTTTCCAGGAAATGGAATTTTTCAAAATCATAGGTATAGCCAAGTCCGATCGTGGGGCCATGGAAACCATTACACCAACTGACATAGAAGCGGTCTTCAATCCAGGTTACACGCGGGTCATAACGGTATTCAAACTTTGCCAGATCAGGGTCGGAATGGATCCATTCAATGGGATCAGGATTGAGGGTAAAGTCAATGCCGTCTTTCGAAGCTCCACTGTGCAGGTTCATTTCACGCTTTTTGTTGTCAGCCCTGAACACTCCACGAAATTCCCCATTAAAAGGAACAACCGCACTGTTAAAAATACTGTTGGAGGTGGGGATCAGATCCCGTGGAATGATCGGGTTTCGGCTGTATCTCCACACGACATCGGAATTACCTGCCGGGCGGTCTTCCCAGGGAATGGAATGTAAGGTTGGATCAATGGTCATTTAAAACTGGTCTCCGTATGTCTGGAACTGTTGCTTATCAGAAAACTTACAGTACTTTCACCAGATCTTCGCCGCAGGATGAACGGATGATCAATTCTGTGGGGAGAACCATGGTGCGGGTTACCGGTGACGGGTGCTCGATCATATCGATCAGCATGGTGACTACACCCTCACCAACCTTCCCGATAGGCTGTCGGACGGTTGTGAGAGCCGGGATGGTGCGTGATGCCAGGGTAATATCATCGAAGCCAATGACGGCCACATCTTCGGGGACCCGGTATCCGGCTTCCTGTAATGCGCGGATGGCTGCGACTGCCATCACATCACTGGTCGCAAACACCGCGTCCGGTTTTTTGGTCATCAACAATTGCATGGCCGCGTAACCGCCTTCATCCGAAAAATTGCCCTCGACAACAAGTTCAGGTTCGTAATCCAGTCCGTTTTCAGCCAGTGCCGCCCGGTAGCCACGCAACCGGTCGACACCCACGATCACATCGCGGGGTCCGGCAATCGTGGCAATCCGGCGCCTGCCCAGTTTGTATAGATGGTTGACCGCCGCACGTGCCCCGTTGAAGTTATCGACGTCTACAAAGCATGTCTTATCGTCATTGGGATTGCGCCCAATTGCCACAAATGGCAGGTTGCTTTCTGCGAGGGATTGAATGATGGGATCGTTCAAAGACATGGCGGACACTATGACACCGTCGATCAGGCCGTTGTAAAGAACTTGATGGATTGTGCGGCGTTCAAACTCTGGTGCGGCCAGCCACAACATGATCGAATAATCGCGTTGTGTGCAGGTTGTCGCTATACTCTGGATCAGAAGCGGATAGAACGGATCTGAAAAAATGGAACTGACACTCATGGGGACGATCAGTCCCAGGATGTGGGTTTGCCCCGATGCCAGACCCCTGGCTGCCAGGTTGGGCTGAAAATTCAGCTCATTGATCACTTTTTTTACCCTCTGGCGGGTTGCCACGCTGACGTTAACATCTCCATTGATCACACGGGAGACCGTAGAACGCGAGGTACCGGCAAGTCGGGCAATATCTTCGAGGGTCAGGGTCATGGGTTTTGGGGGAAAACCTGTTTGGGAGCGCTCTCAGAGACGGGGCAAAAATATGCCCGTGCCGGGCATTGAGAAATTATCTGGATTGTCAAAGGAACTGTTGGGAGCGCTCTCATACACAGTATAAGGGGTTTCCCATACATGTCAAGCAGGTTATGATATTTGTCACCTTTCTTACATGACAGCTTACACATTTTCTTACATTTTTTGCTGAAAACACCTTCTTTTCAATATTAACAATGCTTCAAAATTAGATAACAAAACCTTTACATACCATTATCGAGCGGTAAATATTCTTGTTCTATGATGGGAAAAAAGAAATTTTGGAGAATACAGGATGGGCCTTGCTGACCTGCATATTCATAGTATCCATAGTTTCGATGGAACTTCCAGTATTCCAGCGATCTTAAAACATGTGGCTGATAACACCAACCTGGATGTGATCGCGATCACCGATCATGATTCAATGGAAGGCATCGCATTGGCACTTGACCTCGCCCCTTCTTACAACGTGCAGGTAATACCGGGTTGCGAAATTTCCTCCGCAGAAGGACATGTGCTCGGACTCTTTCTGACGAAGTGCATTCCTCCCGGACTTCCCTTCCTTCAAACGTTGCAATTGATCGGAGAACAGGGTGGTCTGGCTATCGCGGCACATCCTGAAGCCAGAGGCGCCAGCAGTCTGAGTTTTGAGGTTATAAAGAATGCCTGCGAACATCCGTTTGCCCGCCAGGTACTGGTTGGAATGGAAGCTTACAATGGCGGATTGATCTATCCGCATAGCAACATCGCGGCGGTCATCCAATCTAACATGCTTCCCCTGGCCAGACTTGGCAACAGTGATGCCCATATCCTCACCATGATCGGACAGGGGGCCAGCTATTTCCCTGGGACTTCCGTAGAGGAATTAAGAATTGCCCTCAAGCTTCATCAGACCCATGTCGCCACATATGGTGATCCGGGCGGGTTTAAAATGATTGCTTCCTATTTACCGCGGTATATCCTCCGTATTATGGGATGGGCTGCCTGGAATGAACATCCCGCCAGTCCCATTAAATACACTCGGATTAACCGGTTGCATCCCAGGCCATCCAATCATGTCAGTAAATTAATACAGCAAATGATCTCTACTTAATCTTCTATCATGCGACCGGACATCCCTTTTCACCTTCTCCCCGGGAAACCAGGGAGAAGGGTTTTTAAGGTTTGGGGCTATAATCAACCCCATGTCCGTATCTGAAATGAAAGATCCTGTTTGGATTGACACTCCTTCCGGGTTGGATTCCCTGGTTCAAACTCTTTCCCGGGTAACCATCTTTGCTGTTGATACCGAATCCAACAGCCTTTTCGCCTACCGTGAACAGGTTTGCCTGATCCAGATCTCCACCAACGAAAATGATTATCTGATCGATCCCCTGGCCTTAAAAAACCTGTCCGCTCTTGGCCCATTGTTTGCCAACCCTGCCATTGAAAAAGTTTTTCACGCCGGTGAATATGACCTGATCTGCCTGAAACGGGATTTTGGATTTGAGTTCAACACTCTTTTCGATACCATGATCGCCGGTCGGATCCTCGGACGTAAAGTGATCGGCTTATCGGCCATGCTTGAAGAATTCTTCGGGATAGCGCAGGATAAAAAATGGCAACGGGCCAACTGGGGCATCCGCCCCATCCCTCCCGCCCAACTGGCCTATGCGCGCATGGATTCACATTTTTTAATCCCTTTGCGCGGATACCTTAAACAGGAATTGGTCCAGGCGGACCGGATGGCGCTGGCGGAAGAGGATTTTCGCCGACTGGAACGCACACCCATTCCCCGTCCCAATGGAGAAAATTGCTGGAAGATCAGCGGCAAGGAAGACCTTAATACCCGGCAGATGGCAACCCTGCAGCGTCTGCACGAATATCGCGACTCCCAGGCAAGGAAATCAAACCTGCCTCCATTCAAGATCTTTTCCAACACGGTTCTTGTTGAAATCGCAAAATTATTGCCGGTAAGGGAAGAAGATTTAATAGCCATTAAAGGGCTTACTCCCCGCCTCAGGCAGCGGCATGCCGAAGCCCTTCTTGAATGTGTCAGACAGGGAGAGCATACCAATCCACCCCGGCGGCCTTCATATCCCAAAAAAGACGACCGTTTTATTGAACGGTATGAAAACTTGAAAAGCTGGCGTAAGAAAACCGCCGCCAGTTACCACGTGGAATCGGATGTGGTTTTACCTCGCGAGGTCCTCGAACAGGTGGCCGGTGTTCATCCCAAATCGGAAAGTGAATTGGCCGCATTAATGGTTAATTTTCCATATCGGTTTGAAAAATTCGGCCTCGATATTCTTCAGGCCATTTATTCAAGGGAGATCCAATGAAGATCCATTTCCACGGCGCCGCCCGTACGGTTACTGGTTCAAAATACTACATAGAGATTAACGGAAAACACCTGCTGCTTGAATGTGGAATTTTTCAGGGTAGGCGTAAAGATACCTACGAGAAAAATCTGAACTTCCCCTTTGATCCGCGCAGTGTGGATGCTGTCATCCTCTCGCACGCGCATATCGATCACAGCGGCAACCTTCCCAATCTGATCAAAAGAGGTTACGAAGGGAAAATCTATGCCACACCGGGGACGTGCCATCTGGCAGATATTATGCTTCAGGATTCCGGGCATATACAGGAATCGGATATACAGTATCTGAACAAAAAACGCGCCCGCAAGGGTGAACCTCCTCTGGAACCCATTTACACCCAGGAAGACGCCAAAAAGGTGGCCGACCATTTCAGTCCTGTCAATTACAATCAGGGTTTTTCACCGTTTGACGGTGTGACCGTCCACCTGGTGGATGCCGGCCATATCCTTGGTTCAGCGGCCATCGTTCTGGATGTCAAAGAAGACGGACGCAAGTTCCGGTTCTGGTTTTCCGGTGATATCGGCCGTGACAACCTGCCGTTGCTGGTTGACCCTGTGCTTCCGGAAAACGCGGATTACCTGATGATGGAATGCACGTATGGAGACAAGCCGCACGAGGATCCCCAGGAAGCGTATGACGAATTCCGGGATATTGTTGTCAAGACGATCAAGCGCGGCGGCAAGGTGATCATCCCGGCTTTTGCTGTTGGGCGCACACAGGAACTTGTTTACAGCCTGAACCGGATGATCCAGGCCAGAGAGTTGAAACCCGTCCCGGTTTTTGTCGACAGCCCGCTGGCTGTGAACGCGTCAAAAGTATTTAAAGATCACACAGAATACTTTGACGATGAGACGCAAAAATTCATCCGCAGTGGGCATCACCTGGCATTGGATTTCCCGATGCTCACCTACATCAGCTCGGTGGAAGAATCCAAGAAGCTCAATGAACGCCATGAACCGATGGTCATTATCAGCGCATCGGGTATGGCGGAGGCGGGTCGGATCCTGCACCATCTAAAAAACAACATTGAAGACCCGCGAAACACGGTGACCATCGTCGGGTGGCAAGCCCCGTATACCCTGGGCCGGCGGCTGGCCGACCGTGAACGGGAAGTCAAGATATTTGGCGAGGAATACAAACGACGGGCAGAGGTGGCAACCATTGGCGGCCTCTCTGCGCATGCCGGGCAGAATATGCTGCTGCGGTATGCCAAAGCCGCGGAGTCTGACCTGAAACGGATCATTCTGGTTCATGGGGAACAGGATGCTGAAAGTGCGTTTGAACAGAAACTAAAAGAGAATCATCTTGGACCGGTTTCATATCCGGAGCCGGGCGAGATGATGGAGCTCGGATAGTTTCCTGCTATAATTGAGTTCCTTCGCGGAGAGGTGCCGGAGTGGCCGATCGGGGCGGTCTCGAAAACCGTTGTGGCCCTTGTGGTCACCGTGGGTTCGAATCCCACCCTCTCCGCCATTTTTTAATTAATCGGGTTCGAATCCCACTCTTTCAGAGCGCGCGCAGCCCTCTCCGCCATTTCTTACAAATCCTTTTCAGGTTCAAATCCCACTCTTTCAGAGCGCCCGCAGCCCTCTCCGCCATTTGTTTTAATTATCGGGTTCGAATCCCACTCTTTCAGAGTGCAGGCGACTCTTTCAGAGCGCGCGCAGCCCTCTCCGCCATGTAAATCTCCCCACCCATTCAGAAAGGGGAGCTTTTTTTATTCCCGTTCCGACCTATCCGGTCATTCTAAATTGTTTTTTGGGGTAATTTGAAACTTACATAAGAACCTGTATTTTTAACAGCTTTGTCTCTCTGGTATAGATTCGTTCCCGGCAGACTGTGTTGGGTTGAACGTGGTTGGCTTTTAGACCGGCCAATATGCCATCCCAAAATCAGCGTATGGGCGTTAAACCCAACCTGTTGGGATCCAATCTTTTCTGATGCAGGCTTTTTTCAATAAAAAATCCCCCTGAAAAGGGGGAGATTTGATGGTAAAGACATGGGATTAGTTCAATTTGACACTTCCGGAGCCGGAAATATCCTGTGATAACTTCGGGCTTCCGGTGTAATACACATCCCCGCTGCCGGATATGTCGATATCCAAGCTGTCAGACGCATTCACATACGTCTTGCCTGAACCGCTGAGATCCACCTTCGCATTCCTGCTTGCCAGATTTTCGTAATTAACCGTTCCCGAGCCGCTTACTGTGATCGTTTCCCGGTCGACCGTTCCTTTTATCCGTGACTTACCCGAACCAGAGATATCCAACCTCAGGTTGTTGGCAGTGAAGTCATCAATGGACGCATTACCTGAACCGCTGATATCGATATTCAGATCGTCAGTGGTCACTTTTTCCGCATAGATCGTCCCGGAACCGGAAAGGTCCAATCCATTCACACTTTTCATGGCAACGCGGAAACGCATCGGTTTTTCCGGATGAATAAAAATCATGGAAGCCGGGTTTAGAAAAATGTGCAATGTACGCCCCCGGACCTCAGTGCGGATGTATTTCATCAGGTTCTTTTCCGCCTCGACTGTCATACCTTCCGTATCACTCTGGGTAATGACCAGATCACCGGAACAGGATAATGAGATTGAGTCAAAATTACTGACCGCGCGGTTCTCAGTGACCACTTCCCCCGAACCGCGAACAACTGTGAATCCGCAGGCACTCATCGTCAGTGCTCCAAGGATCATTAGGGTTGATAATACTGCTTTGGTTTTCATTTATCTCCTTTGAAATTTTCAGAGCTTTTTCTATTCAATCACCAACATGGCTTTTGCAATCGTCCCATGCCAGCTGCCGACAGTCTTTGCCAGATGAAGTGTGCCAAAAGAGATTAGAACTCCAAGCAGGAACACGATCAGGCCGGAATCAAGTGTGAGGTAATACATATCGCTTCCGATTGTGATAATGGGGAATGGCAGGAATAGCTGGGCAACCGGCGCGAGTATTAATCCCAATGCCAATGCCGCGAGAGTAATAAACACACTGAAGTAAATCACCCCCAGAGGCAGCATAAGAATCATGTAGAGGATGGCAAACCAGGTATGCCTGCTAAAAAAGAGCACTTTAAAGCGCGCCCACCAGCCCAGATTGCGATCAACAAAAATCGGACGGCGGGGCATACGCACGCCCAGTAGAGCTTCGATGATCCGCCCTTCGATCAAGGCGACACCGCGTACAGACAGCAGGAACAGGCCGATAAACGGCAGACTGATGATCAACACCAGCAAACCGGCCGAAAGCGACAGTCCGGTAACCGCCCAGGTGAAATATAAGATGCCGGTTACCAGCGATACCAGCATATATACCAGGGAGCTCCAGGCAGCCGGATCGGCAAAAATCCCGAAGACTTTATGAAAAATCGATACTTTCCCCGTTGGCGTGAAAGCCGGTTTTAATGTCGGGTGCAACCGCGCTTCGATCTTTTTATAATCTGCCGCGAATTCTTCCGGTGAACCAAACTCTTCCACAACGGCAGCAATGGCTTCACTGTCTTCAACCTCCGGGTTGGCGGACCTGGCGGCTTCCAACCCATTACGCAGGAATTCTTCCGCGTCTGCCAGTGCATCCTGGATGGTAGCCACATCGCAGTCTTTCAGGTTGTTCTTCAATTGTTCAAGATATTCTTCCACATTGTGTATCATAAAAAAATCCTTCCCCGGCAAACCCACGCCCGGTGATGATTGGTCCGGTCAATCTGCCGGTTGCACAATTGATTCAACATAATTCCTGGTCCTGTTCCAGATCGCAATCCAGCGTGCCAGTGAAACACGGCCTTCAGGAGTGATCTGGTAATACCGCCGGGGAGGACCGGAGACTGACGGTTCGACCATACTGGATAGCAATCCATTGCCCTCCAGTGAGCGTAGTGCCGGGTATAGCACGCCTTGCTTTACTGAAGATTCACCCTGCTCTTCTCCTAGATTTTTTGCGATCTGATACCCGTACATTGGTTCATCCGCCCGGTCCAGTACTGCCAGCAGGATAAGGGATGTGATACCCGCGTGTAATTCCTTTTGAAACTTTTTA
>CAYRHB010000126.1:0-9521 GCA_964424035.1 uncultured Leptolinea sp. | reverse complement strand
GATCACCCGGCCGGTGGCCAGGTAATCGAACATTTTCATGGGACTGCAGATCTCGGCTGAATTGCCGCCGCTGCTGCCCGCGATGGAGGTCTCATAGGGCATTAGCAGCACGTCCCCGGCCGCCTGGTAGAGCGGCAGTTTCATCTTGGGGACAAATCCGGTGAGGGTCACATTGCGCAGCCCGGCTTCATCCACACGGGATTGCCAATGGGCCACGTCTTCCGTGTTGCCGCCCACCCACAGGAAGGCGACATCCGGCAGCTCAACGGCCAGTTTGAACAACAGTTCCATGCCGCGGCCGGCGTAGAAATGGCCGGTGTACACAGCGGTGAACTGCTCCGGCAGGTCAAGCAGCGAGCGGGTGATGCAGGAGGAGGGCAGTCCGCGGTAACGTTCGAGGTCAACTCCGTTGGGCGCCACCCGGATGATATCCGGATGGATCTCTTCCTTGATCTGCTTTTCCAGACGTTTTTGCAACGCACGGGTGATCACCAGCAGGCGTTTTTTCTGTTTCAACCCCAGAAACCAGCGGAAGAACAACGGTCCGGCGGTACCGGTCAACCGGTCGTGCATTTCCAGCACGGCGGGTAGGCCGCGCTTTCCAGCCAGCCAGGCGGCTTGTGGCAGCCAGGTATAAACAAGGTCCGTCTGCCAGCGGCGGGCTTCACGCACGCCCTTCCAGATGAAGTCATAGCGTTTCAGCCGGGGGGTGGCGGCCAGCGGGTACACATCAAAGCGTGCCGACAGTTCGTACGGATCCACCAGTTCATCCCATGTGACCGGCTCCGTACCGGGGAAATACAGCCGCACATCGTGTCCCAGCGCGGCCAGGGCATGCGCGGCTTTCACAGCCTGGATGCTATTGGCCGTGCTGGCGGGGATCTTAGAGGGGGTCAGGCAGGCGATCTTCATCGGGTCAATCCGCGGGTTGGGGCGAGGCGATTTCCGTCACCCGCAGGGTACGGAAACCCTGCAGGATGATCAATCCTACCGTAAAAACGAAATATGCGCTTAACAGCCAGGCTTCGGCGAAGTAACCGGCGCCGGGCAGGATGATGAACGCCAGGGTGACCTTGATCACCATACCCCAGAAGCCAACCCGCAGCGGCACTTCCGCCCGCCCCAGTGACAGCAATAGCGGCCGGTTCCAGAAGAATATATTGGCTGTGCCGAATCCGATCAGCAGGATCATCAACACCGGCAGCGACGGGAGGAATTCAGGGCGGTACACATGGATCGTTCTCCCGAACACGGTCCAATCACGGAAGAGGACGGGTTCGCCGAAGAGCATCAATCCCGCAGCCACCGCGAAGGTCCACGCCGCGGCAATGGTCGTCACGCGCGAGAGCAGCCTGCGCAGCCTGCGCCAGTTGGAGCGGGCCACGCACTTCGTGATCTCGGGGTAGGTGGTGCTGATGAACGGGGTGATGGGCATCACCACCAGGTTAATGATGGCCAGCGCGGTCTTGAAATAGCCCGCTTCCAGCGGTGAGAAGAAATAACCCACCCAAAGCACCTCACTGTCGCGGGCTACCATATTGATGGTGCTGCTGAAATTGGTGCTTAATGAGAAGCGCATAAACTCGCGTTTCGGCGGCAGCAGGTTAAAGGGAGCCTTCAGCCAGTCCTTCCCCAGCATGCGCGGCAGCCAGTACAACGCCAGAACGATGGGGGCCAATCCGAGGATCATTTTGCCGGTCAGATAGGCAGCCAGCACAGTGATAAGCCCGGTTTGTGAGAAATAGGCGTACACCAGAATGGCGGCGGTGGCCACACTCTGGATGAAATTGATCAGCGCCTGACTGCGGTAATGTCCGCCCACCTGTAGGACGCCGGTGGCGGTTTCTGTGGTGATGTTCGAAAGGATGGACAGGCCGTAGATCAGGAAGAGCGGCAGGGTGGTGGGGTCATCCGCCAGATGTTCGGCAGCCAGGGGCGCCAGGGCTGCCAGAATGCCATAGGCCAGCAGCGAGGTCAACCCTTCGACCAATCCGGAGGCTTTGACGACCGCCGCGGCAGCCTGCTTTTCATCACGGGCCAGGTGGTCGCCCATATATTTGACCACCACATCGCCCATGCGGAATGACAGCAGCCGGTTGACGTTGGACACGGTGCTGATCACGATCCCCAGCACACCGAAAATCCGCACACCGAGCAGGTTGGCGGTAATGATGCTGAGCAGCGCGCTGATCACGTTGCTGGCAAACAGGTAGCCTGAATTGCGGACCACCCGGCCCAGAACGTGGTCCTGCCGCCAGCGGTCCACCAAACCGTTCATGGGGTCAGGATCTGGCTCACCCAGCTTCGTTCAGCCATGTACCAGTTGACCAGGTTGGGGATGCCTTCCTCGAGCGATACCCGGGGTTTCCAGCCCAGCAAGGACATAGCTTTTTCCACACTGGCGCTGTTCTCCAGCACATCCGCCGGATGGCGGTCCTGGTATTTGATGTTGGCTTTTTTACCCACAAGTGTTTCGATCTTGTGGATCAAGTCATTCACGGTGATCACCTGATGCCCACCGAGGTTGATGATCTCATATCCCACGGGTTTAAGCCCCAGGATGGTGCCGCGGGCGATATCGTCCACATAGGTGAACCCGCGGGACTGGTTCCCGTCGCCATTTACGCGCACTTCGCGTCCTTCGGAGATCCACTGGGCGAAGCGGAACATCACCATATCGGGGCGGGCAGCCGGTCCGTACACGGTGAAATAACGGAAGACAGTCACATCCAGATCGTGGAGATAGTGGTAGCTATGGCACAGGGCTTCGGCGCCTTTTTTCGAGGCGGCATAGGGCTGCAAAGGATAGTCAGATGAGGCCGTTTCGGGGGTGGGAATGGGAGGATTGGACCCGTAAATACTGGATGTGGAAGCCAGAATGAATTTCTTTGTTCCCGATCGGATGGCCAGCTCCAGCATGTTCAATGTGCCGGTGACGTTGGTATCCACGTACACCCAGGGGTTTTCCACCGATTGACGCACCCCGGCACGGGCGGCAAGGTTGATGACCGCGTCGAACGGACCTTTGTCCACCAGGGCCAGGGCGGCCTGTTTATCGGAAATATCCATGCGGATAAATTCAAACGGGTCCTGCTTTTGCAGACGTTCGAGACGGTATTCCTTCATCCGTGGATCGTAGGCGTCGTTCAGATTATCGAGGCCCACCACGGAGTGCCCGTCGTCCATCAGCATCTGGCTGACGCGTGATGCAATAAAACCGGCGGCGCCGGTAACAAGATAGCGACCCATTACAACCTCACGACTTTCGGATTGTCGCGTCCCGAATCGCCGAGGGCGTTGCGGGTATCAACGATCAGAGCGGCATCCTGCAGAATGGCCTGGTAATCATAGCTCGAATGGTTGGTCACGATCACCACACAATCCGCGTCTTTTACGGCTTTCTTCAGGTCAGAAACGGATTGCATGCTCCAGTTGTCATGTGAAATGGAGGTGATACGCGGGTCATGATAACTGACCCGGGCACCTTTCTGTTGCAGCAGGTGGATCACATCCAGCGCGGGGGATTCCCGCAGGTCGTCAATATCCGGTTTATAAGCGGCGCCCAGAACAAGCACCTTGCTGCCATTAATGGCTTTCTTGCGTTCGTTCAACGCGTCCTGGGTTTTGGAGACCACAAAGCGCGGCATACCGGTGTTGATCTCGGAAGCCAGTTCAATGAAACGCGCGGTGTAATTCAAGGCTTTCAGCTTCCAGGACAGGTAGAGCGGATCAATGGGAATACAATGCCCGCCCAGGCCGGGTCCCGGAGAGAATTTCATGAAGCCAAAGGGTTTGGTCGCGGCAGCATCGATGACTTCCCAGACATCAATACCCAACCGGTCGCAGATAAGCGCCAGCTCGTTCACCATGCCGATGTTGATCATGCGGAAGGTGTTTTCCAGCAGTTTGGCCATTTCGGCCGTTTCGGCGGATGATACCGGCACAACTTTCTGCAGCGCGCCGGAATACCAGGCCGCGGCTACTTTGCTGCATTCCGGTGTGATGCCGCCCATCACCTTGGGGGTGTTGATGGTGGTGAAATCGGTGCGACCGGGGTCTACCCGTTCAGGGGAGAAGGCTAAAAATACGTCCCTGCCCACTTCCAACCCGGCTTCCTGATTGAGGCGCGGGAGGATCAATTCGCGGGTGGTGCCGGGGTAGGTCGTCGATTCGAGGACGATCACCATGCCGGCATGGACATATTTGGCCAGTTCATCGGTGGCACTGACGATAAAGGAAAGGTCCGGGTCACCGGTTTTTCGCAGCGGGGTGGGAACACAGATGCTTACCGCGTCCAGGTCCCGGATGGTGGAAAAGTCAGTGGTCGGGATCAGCTTTCCGGATTTCACCAGCCTGTCCACAGTTTCGGAAGACACATCCAGTACATAGCTTTCACCCTTCAATAGCGAATCAACCTTGCTTTGCATGGGTTCAATTCCGGTTACGGTAAACCCGGCTTCCGCAAAAACCACGGCAAGCGGCAGGCCGACATACCCCAGGCCAAGGATACCGATACGGGCGGTTTTTGATTCAAAGCGTTCGATCAATTGCTTCTGATAGTCCATTTTTCCTCGATTTAAAAGAAACTGAGTTGGGTTGCGTTGTCAGCCGGATCTTCATCATCCTCCGGTTTGGATGGCATATCCGGACGGGCTGGAACATGATGCTTGATCAATTCTCCGAGATGCGCGAAG
Organism: uncultured Leptolinea sp.; assembly: GCA_964424035.1. Classification (GTDB taxonomy): domain Bacteria; phylum Chloroflexota; class Anaerolineae; order Anaerolineales; family Anaerolineaceae; genus Leptolinea. Next base: position 4,827 of record CAYRHB010000126.1, on the reverse strand, counting down.
TCACGCTCAACGGTTGATTTTAACGCCGGTTGGTGCAAAGCGGCAGCCGGATGGTACATCGGAACGATCAGACGGCCGTTCACTGTGCCGGGTTGGCCGTGGGCTGACCCGATCCGGGCCAGGGGAAAGAACATTCCCATGGAAAAACGGCCAAGTGTGACAATGATCTGCGGGTCAATTACTGCGATCTGATTTTCCAGATAATCCCTGCAGGCGGCCAATTCTTCCGGGAGGGGGTCGCGGTTTCCGGGCGGACGGCATTTTACCACATTGGTTATAAAAACCTCTTCACGTGTCAGACCGGCTTTGGCCAGTAATTCATCCAGAAAACTGCCGGCTGCGCCCACAAAGGGACGCCCCTGTTCATTTTCATAAAATCCCGGACCTTCACCGATTAACATGATCTGCGCATCAGCCGGACCTTCACCGGGCACGGAGAATTTACGGTTGAAATGCAGATCGCATTGCTGGCAATTGGATATCTGGCGGGCGATTTTCGAAAGGGTTTCTTCAGGCGTCATGCGAACCTCCAGAGGTTTGTTCCGAGTCCGGTGCGAGAAACAGGGTTTCAATTGCGGCCAGCTTCTCAGGAGTCATGGAATCCAGGTTCATAAGCAGGGCATCTTCGTGGTTGTCAGCATAGTAATTCTTTCGGGTTCCGACGGTTGTGAAACCGAATTTTTCATACAGTCTGATGGCTGACCGATTGCCCGCCCGGACTTCAAGCTGGGCATGGTCAGCTCCTTCATGGCAAACTTCCCTTAATGCATGATGCATCAACCGCCAACCGATACCGCTGCGGCGGTACTGCGGATCAACAGCAAAGGTGGCGACATGCGCCTCATCCTCAATCAGGAAGATGACGATCATCCCGAGGATCTTCTTGCGGTTGCTTTCATCTTTGGTGGCTGCAACAAAACAGCGGGACACGCGGCTTTCGGTCAATTCATACACATACGAGTTGAACGGCCACGGAAGGGTGAAGGAATCCAGTTCGATCCTGTAAACCTGGGGCAGATCATCCAGCGTCATGGGACGCATGGTGAGGAATTCAGGCAGCGGATTCACGGTGTGATCACCTCATTTACATGCAGATAAATGGGGGCAAGGGTTACCGGGTCATCCGCCAGTCCGGCTTCCAGTTTTTTCCAACCAAGTTCTGCCAGCATGGATGGATGTCGAACACCGGAAGCAGGTGAGGCAAGATGTGAATTCTTCCATTTGCGCGACAGGGTCTGCCGTTCTTCACCGGTCATCTCACCACATATGATGGATGCCTGATGGATCTCATCCGACAATTCCTGGGCTGTTTGCACTTTCATCTCTCCCGTGAACTGCCATCCACTGTCTGTATACCGGTACCAGCCAACCGCCAGACGCGTCCGCCCGGCCGGCAGTACAACAGCCAGCGGTAATTCAGACGGAGATTGGGCTGCGGCGACAATATCGAGTGATGGAATTCCCGCCACGGGAATTTTCAATGCCAGTGACAACCCCTTTATGAATGCCAGACCCACCCGGAGACTGGTAAACGAACCGGGTCCGCTTGCGACTGCCAGACCTGTCAGGTCTGACGGGGTGGCAGTGCTCTGTTTCAGCATCTTCTCGACGGATGGCGCCAGTTCGACAGTATGCCGCGCGCGGCTTTGCCAGATGGTTTCAGCGAGCACCCGGTTGCCGTCATAAAGGGCAAGCCCCAGGGTTGGTGTCGAGGTATCTACAGCCAGTAGCATATCAGGCTCCTACAACCCGGCTTTTAAATTGGTCCATCAATTCCTGGCTGCGGGGACCATGAGCGGTGAACAGCAGACCGCGTTGTTCGTCGGACAGCCATTGCATATTGATCCATAGCGCACTGTCCGGCAAGGCCCCCTTGATGCGTTCGGCCCACTCAATCAGCAATGGTCCCTCCTCCAGCATACGGTCAAGGTCCAGGTCAATGGCCTCAGCCGCGCTCTCGATTCTGTAGGCATCCATATGGTAGAGGATCTCGCCGGTCTTTCGATGGTATTCATTGATCAATACGAATGTGGGACTTGAAACTGAATCCATTGAATCCCAGCCTGTAGCGATTCCCTGGACGAGGGTGGTTTTTCCGGCGCCCAGATCGCCGCTCAGGCAGATGAGATCACCCCGGGATAATAATGAACCGATGCGTGAACCCAGCCTCCGGGTTTGTTCCGGGCTGCGGCTGAAGAACTCAAAACTGTGCGCGTCCATGATCGGCATATTGAAGGTCGTCCTACTGGGGTTGGGCAACCCCGACACGGGCTGCCAGGATGTGGGCAATTTCGCGCGCGGCTTGAGGCCGGGCGATACGGCGGCAGGCTGAAGCGACCTGCCAGCGCAATTCAGGGGCTTTGATCCAGGATTGCAATGTGCTTACAACCTGTTCAGGTTCAGGAGCCCAGATTCCAGCCCCTTCCCTGACAACATAATCCACATTTCCGTCTTCCTGGCCGGGCATTTTGCTGTAAAGAATGATGGGCAGGCCGGAGATACAGGCTTCACTGATGGTTCCGGGACCGGCTTTGGTGACCAGCACATTGGCTGCCTGCATGAATTCAGGCATGTTCCGCACAAACCCGTAGATCGAAACCGGTATATTCCAGTTGTGCTGTTCCATACGTTTCTTTAATTCCCGGTTGCGTCCGGTGATTACCGCCAAGGCGACATCCAGGCGGGCTTTATTAATGGCATGAGCCGTGCGTTCCAACGGTCCCATACCTTCGCCACCACCCACCAGTAAAATGACGGGAATATCCTGCGGCCAGCCAAGGCGTTTACGAATATCCATTGGCTCTTCTTCCACATGACAGAAGCGGTCTGCCACAGGCAGCCCGACTACCTGCATTTTCTCTGACGGAATTCCGAAGCTGATGCCGGTCTGGCGCGCGGATTCGGTCGGGACGATGATCATATCAGCCCGGTTGTCAAACCAGGCGGCGTGAGTGGAAACCATGTCGGTCACAACTGTGATGAACGGATACTTCTTCCGTTTAAAGGTTCGCAAGACAGGTGTGTTCATCAAGGGGTGTACGCTGACGATTAAATCACACGGGTGTTCTTCCACCAGCCGGTAGACAGACCGGCGAATATAAGGCCAGGCCATATCGTTGATGTTGCGTATCCGGCGTGGATTATTGGTCTGTCTGAACCCGAATCCCCAGGCGGACGGCATCCGTGAGAGTGGTGGATAGATCTCCGGCGCCATATTCAAAGGCGGCGGGGCGTATTCTCGGAACAGATCAACCATCTCGTATGTCATGCGGTTCGGGAATTCCAATTCGATCGCTTCGATGATTGCCTCGGAGGCACTTCGATGTCCCCCTCCGGTATCTGAAAACAGGAACAAAATATGAGGTGTATCAGGTTGAAGTATTCGCATCTGAATCCTTCGGAATATGCTTTTTTAATCGCCGGGCCAGTTCACGACGGGGAAGGATGACCTTCCGCTTACAGCCACAGCATTCCAGACCAATATCAGCACCCAGGCGGATGATTTTCCATTCATAACTTCCACAGGGGTGCGGTTTGCGAAGTCGCACAATATCTTCCAGATCGATCTCAGGGAGCACGCGAAAAATTATACTCTACCCTGCATGTTATAATCTTTCAACCTTTTATGCTTAACCTGGATGCTGCCACGATCCTCTCACGGATCATAATTTTGGTGATCGCCTTTACCGTGCATGAATTCTCGCACGCATTTGTGGCGGATGCTTTTGGGGACGATACTCCGCGTCTGAATGGCCGCCTGACATTGAACCCGTTTTCACATCTTGATCCGCTGGGTTCGATATTGCTGGTAGTGGCCGGGTTTGGCTGGGCAAAACCGGTTCCCATCAACCCTTCAGTATTAAAGCAGCAATCCCGGTCTGCTGTGATGTGGGTGTCGCTGGCCGGGCCGCTTTCCAACCTGTGTATGGCCATCCTTGCGGTTTTACCCGTCCGGTTTGGCTGGATTTCCCGTAGTTACACTCCGGGCGGATTCCTCCCTTCACCCATCGAATTCATCGTTGAATTTATAGCGATCAATCTTCTTCTATTTGTCTTCAACCTGATGCCAATTTCACCGTTGGATGGTGAAAAGGTGCTCGAATACTTCATTCCCGCACCGGCAACGGCATTTTTTGAAAGGATACGCCCGTATGGCCCGGTGATCCTGTTGGTGGTGGTTTTTGTATTGCCGCGCATCGGTATCAACGTGATTGGCGGACTGCTTCAATTCTTTGCCAACATCTTTTTCTCAATATTCCTGGGGTGAATTTATGGCTGAACAGATCACAATAATTGGATTGGACCGAATTGGGAACTCTCTGGGTTTGGCTCTTAAGAAGAACAGCCCAACAGTATCCCGTGTGGGGTTTGATCAAAACCCCGGCCATACCCGGAAAGCCATGGATGATAAAGCGGTTGACCGTGTAGAAGGTAATCTTCACAAAGCCGTGGAACAGGCGGATATCATACTGCTGAATTCTCTTCCGGTGGACGTCACCGGCTGGATGGAGGATATCTTCCGGAGCCTGAAAGCCGGGGCAGTTTTGGTCAACATGGCTCCGGTTCATGCCAGGGTGTGCGAGTGGGTAACTGGAAATAAACCGGACGGTTGCAGTTTCGTCAATGCGACATTCAGCATTAACGGCCGGTTCCTTGATGATGAAAACAGTTCAGCCGACCTGTTTGACGACAGCGTAATGATCCTGTCTGCGCCTCAGGGAACGGATGAACATGCGGTTCAAAAGTTGTTGGACCTTGCCGCTGTGGTCGGGGCAAACCCCATGTTCTCCGATCCTGTTGAAGCGGATGGATTGCTTTCGCAATCCG
>CAYRHB010000125.1:0-9952 GCA_964424035.1 uncultured Leptolinea sp. | reverse complement strand
GATTGACCAGATCCATTCGTTCGGAGTCGGGTCGCCACCGGGTTTTGAAGGCGGAGGCAGAAGTCCCCAGTCATCCGGGAATTCGCTGCTTTCACGATTGAAGTAGCCGATAATGTCCGCGTCGAAGAACATGACTGCCTTACCCTGGGTAAAGGCATTGGCTACATCGTACCAGGTGTAATCAGAGTAGTTGGGTTCAGCAACTTCGCGGATAATTTTGCCCCACAGTTCGTGCGCAGCAACAGCTTCAGGATTCTTGTTCAGAGCGCAGGTTAATTTCCCGTCAGCATCGACTTCAAAGTCCTTGCCGCCGTAGGAAGTGAACCAGGACATCGGACCCGGATGGAGAGTAGCCCAGGAGCGGGTTCCACGAACCGCAAGCGGGATCATATCTGGTTTGCATTTCTTGAGTTCCAGACCAGCCTGATATAACTGCTCCAGATCGGTGGGAAGTTCAACATTGCATTCTTTGAATATGGATTTGCGATAAATGATATTGCTGGTGTGGAATCCCCAGGGCAGTGCGTACAGACTTCCGGTTCCGGTCGGATGACCGTCCACAAGGTCCCATCTCTGGTCTTTGAGAAGAACCGGGAAAATGTCTTCAACATCATAATCGGGGGAGGTTAATTTTGGATCATCTAGATATTTATCCAATGGTTCCATATATCCCGGAGGGGCATATTGCCAGATCATATAGGAACCAACCATATATGCATCGTATTCAGAGGATTTTCCGGCAAAGAGAGTTGTCAATTTGTCAAAGAAGTTTTCCTCTGGCAGGTAATCGATGGTCACTTTGATGCCAGTATCTTTTGTAAATTGATCCATCTTCTTGGCCATGGTTTCGGCGAAAGGATGTTTTACCATGAGCAACTTAATGGACTTCCCTGATTGAGACTTCCAATCAAATCCATCAGCTTGTACCGCTGCAGCTGGTTTTTCCGAAACAGCAAATGGAGCAAAGGCGGAAGCCACCATTGCAACCAGGATACCTATATAAAGCAAAATACGGTAATTTTTCATTAAATATCCTCCAAGTATTTTCTGCCAATTCATACCAAACCAAAACTTCGAATATCAATGAATTCTCTTCTCGATCAACCTCCTTTAGATGTGAAAGTTGCGGATGGATTTACAACAACACTACCGATAAGATTTATCCATCCGGGTCATAATGGATGTCAGCCAATCGTCCTGTCAGCTGATCAACATCGACACCCATGAACCTCCTGGACAAAGAGTTGGTTGCAATGTTTTTTAAAAGCAATGTTAAAATCGGGGTAAGGATTTTTCAACGCCGGGGAAACTGGAAAGCATGTATGGAAAAGAACATTCGTTTCTGAAACAACAATTATTACATTTGTAACTTTATTTTATTAATTATGTTCAGATACAGATATGCGTTTCATTTGTCACTATCTTTATAGGATTTTTACGACGATTAATAAATGGTCAAACGTATATTCTTTCACGTGACATATGTCATATTGTATTGACGCACTGAATGATATATATTTTATATGTACATTTGTAATCACATTTTTATCACTTTTGTTATCGGAAAATCATATGCAATCGAATGATATAATCCTCCAATCGAGAAGGGTACAATGTTCTTTCTTTAGAGAAATGGAAATCGATATCGAACAGGTGAATATATGATCAACCACGATGTTCGGATGGCGACTTTATCCCGAGTAGCCTCCCTTTATTACGATCAAAAAATGACACAGCAAGAAATATCCGAGATCACCGGCATTGCGCGCCCCATCATTTCCAAAATGATCAATGAAGCACGCGATAAAGGGATTGTAAAAATCACCGTTCAATATCCATGGACATCAAAAGAACTCGAAAAAGCTTTGATGGACACCTTTGGTTTGAAAGATGCCATGGTAATGGTTTCTGATGCAAAAACATATGATGAGATGCTCACTGGACTTGGAACCCTTGTCGCTGCCTATTTCAATCAAATTCTCCGTGATAATATGGTCATTGGAATTTCATGGGGCAGCGCCCTTCAACATATGATTAAAGCATTGCAACCCCGAAATGTATCCAATGTTGAAGTGGTTCAAATCATCGGCGCAAGTGGAACAGAGAACAATCTGACTGAAGGTCCGCTTCTCGCGCAACTTCTTTCCACCCGGTTGAACTCGGCATGTCGATATCTGCACGCCCCACTGGTTGTAGAAAACAAGGTGATCCACGACGGCCTTCTCGAAGAGAGAGGAATCCGCGAAACTCTAAACCGGGCAAAATCCGCCGATGTTGCCCTTGTCGGTATTGGTTCCGTTGATCGGGACCTGTTTCCACTTAAACGTTCCGGCTATATCACGGAAATTGAACGGCAAAAACTGGTAGCCGATGGTGCGGTTGGTGATATTTGCGGGCAATATTACTCACTGGATGGTCAATGGCTTGATACTGAAATAAACCATCGAATCATTGGTATTGATCTACAAACCCTTACCCAAATTGAAACCGTGATCGCTGTTGCCGGTGACATCCGAAAAGGAGATGCCATCCTGGGAGCCCTTCACGGAAAATACATTGATGTCCTGGCCACAGACGCACAAACAGCACAGTATGTATTGGATCACGCTTGAAATTGTTTATCTCTACAACTTTCTGAATTATTTTTATATTCCATAAACAGCAAGCTTTATATACAGTTGCTCAAATTATCACACGCCTCTACCGCAATTATGCCAATCTGTGTTGCTGATTTGGTCCTGGTCTGATCAATTCAAAACAACCATCTGTAAGAATTTGACACACACTCAGTCAACAGACCTGGGTCGAAACCTTCCATGATCAGAATTCTTATTTACAATATATACAGGCAAGTTAACAAACCTGACCCCTGTTTTTTTGGCATAGTACTTTCATTTCCTATCGAAACCTGCAATAAAAACGGAGGGCGGAAATGCAACAAAACAAAGTTAAAAAGAAACTTGTTTGCTTCCTATCAATAACATTTGCCATCTCTTTGATCGCATACATACCTATCATATCCAACGGTTCCCTCGAGACAGGGAATGGTATCTATGTCTTCTTTTTAATGTGGGCTCCGGGTATTGCCGGATTAACAACCCAGTTAATCTTTGAGCGTTCTTTGAAAGGGATGGGGTGGAAATTAGGCAAGGTCAGGTATCTGGCTCTGGCATATATCCTCCCATTGCTTTATTGCCTCGTTGTGTACGGATTGACCTGGTCAACAGGACTTGGCGGAGTTCCTTCTGCCGGATTTATTGAAAACCTGTCCACTATGTATCCGGCGATTCCAACATCGACCGCTTTGTTGCTTCAACTGGCCGGAATGGGATCATTGGGTGTGATCGCCAGCATGTTCTCCGCGCTGGGTGAAGAAATCGGTTGGCGTGGATTAATGGTACCCGAAATGTCCAAGATCATGCCCTTTACAAAGGTCAGCATAATCAGTGGAGTGATCTGGGCCGTGTGGCATCTGCCCCTGATTCTGTTTGCCGATTACAACCTGCCGGGTATGCCGCAATGGTATGCGGTTCTCATGTTTCTGATCATGGTGATCGGCATCAGCTTCGCTTTTGCCTGGTCAAGATTGAAGTCTGGCAGCCTGTGGACCGCCGCTCTGCTGCACGCCAGTCATAATATGTTTGTTCAGGGTATTTTCACCCCGTTAACGGAACAAAATCCGAAAACACCGTTTATCATTGATGAATTCGGGTGCGGCCTTGCGATCATGGGTGTTATTCTCGCCGGATTCTTCTGGTGGAAACGAAAAAATCTGCCGAAGCTTAATCAAGGCATGGTATGATCACTGATTTTTGACTCATTCCGAACAACACCCAATCCTGTTTTATTAGAAATTATCTATAATTATTCCATTCCATGGATTATGTATACAGGAAGGTCTTCGTATGACAAAACGAATTCTGGTAACGTATGCCAGCCGAACCGGTTCCACGATCGGGGTCGCGCAGGCAATTGCTGCTGTATTGACAGAGGCCGGTATGCAGGTGGATGTCACACCCATGCCGGAGGTCAAAGACATCAAGGTTTATGATGCGGTTGTCGCCGGCAGCCCGATCCAGGAAGGCGCATGGCTGCCGGAAGCCATGGAATTTGTCAAGAAACACCAGACTGCCCTCAACCGGAAACCCTTCGCGGCTTTTCTGACGTGCATGACACTGGCTATTGGGAACGGCAAGTACCGTGATCATGTTTCAAGCTGGCTTGAACCGGTGCGGTCTTTGGTCAAAACCCGTAGTGAAGGTCTTTTTACCGGCACGCTGGATATCGGAAAGATACCCTCGCTCGGTGAACGGATAAAATTTAGAATCAGCGTACTCCTGGGTGTGTGGGGGGAAGGCGACCAGCGGGACTGGGACGCCATCCGTGCCTGGGCTATCACATTACCCGAAATACTTACCTGAGGAATCCATGAAACTTCAAGCCATCCGCAACGCAACCATGCGCATCGCATACAACGGACAGCTCTTTGTGTGTGATCCCTATCTGGCCGACAAATTTTCCCGACCTTCCTATTCCGGGAAATCCCCCAATCCACTGGTGGATCTGCCCATACCGGCCAAAGAAGTGATCGATGGCGCAGATTTCTTTTTACTTTCGCATCTTCATTCAGATCATTTTGACCCGGCGGCTGTTGAATTGCTGCCCAAAGACTCACCGATATTTTGCCAACCGGACGATTTGAATACATTAAGGGGCAAGGGATTCAAAAATGTGTCACCTGTGAATGACACGGCAAATTGGAACGGCATACATCTATGCAGATTTGCCGGCCAGCATGGCAGTGGAACTGTTCTTGAAGAAATGGGGCATGCCTCGGGTTACGTGATCTCGGCGGATGGCGAACCGACCATACTCTGGATTGGCGATTCCCTGTTGACGGATACCATCCGAGCCGAGATCGAACAGGTCAAACCGGATGTGATTATTACCCATTCCTGTGGGGCTGTCTGGGGAGTGCAACGGGTATTGATCCTCACTGACGCCATCCAAACAGTTGAAATTTGCCGGTTGGCGCCGGAAAGCAAGGTGATTGCCGTTCATATGGAAGCGCTGGATCACGCTACAGTATCCCGTGCCGACCTCCGGGCATTTGCCCGGGCAAACGCCATCCCGGATAGCCGGCTTCTCATACCCGCTGATGGCGAGACTATTGAGTTCTAACCGGCAATAAAAACCTGCTGGATTTTACTGATTACAGAATGGAGAAACCCGATGAGACAGATAACCAGCCTCGGACAAAAAGAAGCTCTTTCTGTTATTGAAGCCATCAGAACCAGGGCGCAGGATGAGGGCAAAGCCTGCGTGATCGCCGTTGGCGATTCGCAGGGAGAATTGATTGCATTGCTACGGATGGATGACGCCCCGTTGTCTTCCGTTTTGATCGCAACAAACAAAGCCTGGACAGCTGCCCGGGAACGCAAACCATCCGGAGATGTCGGACGTGCCTCACGTGATCCGGTTAACGGATTTGATATCCGGAATTACGGCGATACCCGTTACCTTGGCTGGGGAGGAGGGTTCCCGGTCGTTATTGACGGAGCGGTCGTAGGGTCTGTAGCCGTCAGCGGACTGCCGGAAGCAGAAGATGAAGTACTTGCAAAATTTGGTGTGGAAACCCTCAAAAAATAGTGAAGCTACAGCCACTAGCCACCTGAAATCGATATGCCTTTGACAAATAGATACAGCCTGTATAGACTGAATACGGGCTGATTTTTATATCCATATACGATCACATTTTGACTGCGCGTAAAAGATGCCAATTCCACAATACAGAAAGAGGAATTTATGGGCTCCAATCCACGCTCAACAGTCGGTGAAACAGCAACCCGTAACAAGAAACAAACATCGCTCTTCTGTCTGGGTGGACTTGCCATATTGATATTCCTTCTTGTGGCGATATTAGCCGGAGGTCTGCTTATAGCAGGTTTTATTCAGGTTGACCGGTCACCCAAAATCATCGAAATACAGGATCAACCGGAAGAAATGCCCGGAAAATATACCTTTTCCCCGGCTCAAAATAAAATCCTCGCTGAACATGGTACTCCACACTCTTTTGCCATCCTTTTTTATTCAGTGGACGACGAAGCAGGCACCCAGGTTCAAGTCAGGGATGAAACCTGGACGTATTTCAACCTGGGCACGGTATTTCAATTCATAAACGGCGAACCGGCAGGAGAAAGCCCTTTTACCGCGCGGGTTGAAACCGCTACACGAATACCCTGTTCGCCCGATCAGTTCATTGACGGTATGACATTGGATGAGATCGTTGCAGCTGCCGGATTAACACAATACCTGGAGATACCTCTGGAAGACGAACTCGTTCCAGGCAGCCGGTTGTATTACGCAGACCGTTTGACCTTTGCCCTGCAGGATGGCCAACTGCGATATGTAGAAACTCTTCCAATCGAAAAGGAGGTGGAATAATGATCCTCCAAAACCGGCCGGTTTCATTGATCCTGATCTTTTTTCTTATGGCAACATTGATCCCTCCCTGCCCGGTACAGGCAGCGGTGATAGTTGAAGACGGGTCGATGGAAGAAGCCATCCTGTTAATGTTTGCCGCCAATGTTCGTTTGGTAAACGATGAAAACCAGCTACCCGGTGAAGTTTTTGCTTTTTCCGGCCGGTTTTCCAGACCCCTGGTTCAAACCACGCGTAAAAAGGTCAACGAACAACGTCTGCTCGCCAAGTATTACCTGGATCTGGCAAAAAACCTGCCAGCCGATAGCAACCAGAGCAAGATACTCCTTTCAAAGGCGTTTGCCCATAATGAAATGGCCGACATATTACAACGCCGGAGGAACCGGGAGAATAATCCATTTCAAAAACTGGGGAGGGCAATAACCAGACCTTTTAAATTCATTGCGCAGGAGATCACTAAACTGGTGCGCCAGGGATTCCGGCTTCTGGAGGAGGTAGGACCCGATATCATATACGATATGATCGAGAGTTATGTGACCACAGGCACACCGATCAACGCCAGAGTGTTCTTCCAAAAATTTAAAGATGTGGCCATGCAGCGGGTTCGCAACTCCCTGACCAATAAAGTTGCCGCGCTGGCCATGGGGGTGTCAGCACCACCTCCGGTGTCACCCAGACCCCAGAAAACCGTGACGGTATCCCGGTTGATGCAAACCATGACCATCCGGGCAGTGAAAACAGCAGAAACCGGCAGGACTGTAACAGTCGAACCGGAAATGGCTCAAACCGGAGATGGTCCCAGGGAATACGGCACGCAAACAATTACTGCCGGTCTGGATGATTTGATTGAAGGCGGGGTTTTAGCCACTAACTATTTCACTCCATTGGTCCCGGCAGGAACAAAATGTGCCTACCACGATTTCCAGGGGTGGGAAATGGAGGCAGTGACAGTACCCTTGCAGATCGACCTGGACAAAGGGACGTTCACGGCAAAAATCTCTGGAAAGGCGACCGATTACCTTGAAGCCACGGCTGTAACCATACCGGCATGGGATTTTACGGCCTCCTTCAGCGGTGAGATCACTGACGGAACGATCGTTCCCAACCCGGAACTCACCGGATGGGATCTGGAAGGGACGACGCAGATCACAATCACGCCGTCAGGTAAAATGCGCTGCATGTATTATCCACCCGGATTTCCGGATGATCCAGCGGAATATGTATGGCTGGTGCCGGACCGTTCCTTGAAGGTGCAGCATAATTTCTACGGTACGATCGACCAGCAAAAGATTAAGGACGGAAAAGCTGTTGTTACACCCGGAGGAAAGATCTCATTCGACATTGGCATGCAGGAAGCTTATGAAGATGCCGAAAATTTTGTCTATCTCCATGTGGTTGATATGGAAGTTCCCCCGGGATTCCCGGTTCCCTGACGATAATCATGGCTCAAAAAGGCTGATCCCATTAATATCTGGATGATCCTGGCTATTCCACTGGCGTTAATCCACTGGACGGCGCGTTCACGTGGATGGATCAGGCTGGGCGCAGCCACCAAACCGCTGGTGATGGCCTTTCTTATCTTATGGAGTTTTTCCGGCAGTGGATGGCGGGGAACAACCGGGTGGGTTGGTGCCGGTCTGCTTTGTTCGCTGATCGGAGATGTGATGCTGCAATTACCACGCCGCTTCTTTATTCCCGGACTGTTCGTATTTCTATTGGCGCACATCTGCTACATAATGTGGTTCAACCTGCCGGTTCCAGTCTTTCATCCCATGCTGTTGGCCATATTCCTGCTGATCGTCCTTGGAATGTATTTCTATTTCCAGAATCTTCTCAGGGCTATAAAAACCCGGGGTTATGGACGCAAATTCCCGATCCCCATATTTCTATATGGCGTCACTTTATGCGTGATGACCATCTCAGGCTGCCAGACGATGCTGCGTACTGACTGGCCACCCAATGCGGCTGCTTTCTCGGCACTGGGAGGTATTCTGTTCCTCATATCAGACAGCCTGCTTGGATACAACCGTTTTGTGCACCCGCTACCGGGAGGTAAAACGCTGGAGATGATGAGCTACCATCTGGCACAGGCTGCGATAATCACAGGTTCACTTTTACGCTAACGGATCTGTAGGTGGAATACCTGATAGCGTCATTTGTCTCACCCGCTCATGGGTTTCTGGTTTCGCCAGTCCAAGCAACCGGTCGTTGGCGTTCAACACTGCGCTACCGTTGGGGATAATAAATTTTTCTCCACGCGAAATCAACACTACCAGGTAGTCATTAGGCAGCTTCATTTCAAAGATAGCTTTTCCTGCCAGGGGCGAATCCGGAGATATAACAACCTCCCGTAATACTGCTTTCCACCCTTTCAGTGGTGTCATTTCGAGAGGATATAGTGCTTCAATATATGCGGGATCGTCAAGCTTTAGCCAGCGGGTGAGCCAGGGAATGGTTGTCCCTTGAACCAGGACGGATGTAAGAACGATAAAGAAAACAAGGTTGAAAATCAAACCTGTCGCATCCATCCCGGCAATCCGTGGATACGTAGCCAGGATAATGGGCACGGCGCCTCGCAAACCAACCCAGGCGATCAAGTTTTTTTCACGCATAGAGTATTTAAACGGCAGCAGGCTGATCATTACACTGATCGGGCGGGACAAGAAGATCAGAACACCAGCCAGGGCCATGCCGGGGATAATCACTGGAACCAATTGGCTGGGAAAAACCAGAAGGCCAAGCGTCAGAAACATAAAGATCTGAGAAAGCCAGGCTAACCCATCATAAAACCGGGATAGACTGCGTTTGTGAAGAAAATCTTCTCTTCCAAGCATAAGCCCAATGCTATATACGGTCAGGAAACCACTTCCATTGAGTTGGGTTGCTATGGCAAATGCCATCAACAACACACCCATTGTCAATACCGGATACAAACCTTCATAACCAAGTTTGAGCCGGTTGATGAGATAAAGAAGGATCATACCGAAGGTAATTCCCATCAATCCGCCAATGACCATCTGTTGCACAAACAGGAGCAAAAGATTTTGCCACGTCTGACCGGGATTGAGGATCAACTGGATGAGCCCGATGGTGAGAAATACGGCCATCGGGTCGTTACTTCCGGATTCGAACTCAAGGGTCGCCGATAATTTCCCCTTTAAACGCACACCCTGTGAACGCAACAAAGCGAAAACAGCCGCCGCGTCTGTCGATGAAGCGATAGCACCGATTAGCATCCCTTCCAACAGGGAGATTTTCAAGATCAAATGGGCGGCCAATCCGGTGATCAAAGCGGTCAGTAAAACTCCAACCGTTGCCAGTGTTAACGATTCCACCATCACGCTGCGAATATTCTCCCACCGGGTGTCCAACCCACCGGAAAACAGGATAATCACCAGAGCGGAAACGCCAACCGCCTGCGCTATCGATGGATTATCAAAATAAATGCCGCCAATCCCCTCCGACCCGGCCATCATGCCTATGATGAGGAAGAGTACAAGAGATGGGATGC
>CAYRHB010000124.1:7129-10013 GCA_964424035.1 uncultured Leptolinea sp. | reverse complement strand
CGATTCGGCGTACCATTCTGTCCCGGCCATACCGGTCAGGTCAACCGGATTCTTGGCAGAGCCAAATTCGGGCATATGTTTCTTGAGCTCTTCCTGTACATCTTTGGGGGCGAATTTCATGGGGATGCCATAGCGTTCCGCGGCATCTGTTGCCAGCACACCGACACCACCGCCATTTGTGATGACCAGCATATTCTCGCCTTTGAGCGGGGGCATCAGGGAAAGAGCCAGGGTGCGGTCAAACAGGTTATCCAGATCAGAAGCCTGGATGACACCGGCCTGTTTGAAAGCCGAACCGTAGACCTTCGCAGCGCCAGCCAGAGAACCGGTATGTGAAGCCGCAGCGGCAGCGCCATGGGCGGAAACACCTGATTTAAGGGCAACGATCGGTTTCTTTGCTGAGCGGCCGGCTTTGATGAATTTACGGCCGTCTTTCAATCCTTCAATGTAGAGGGATGTGCAGGTTGTATTCTCATCGTCGTTCAACCATTCAATAATATCGGCGATGTCAATATCGCACATATTACCAATAGAAACCAGTTTGTCAAAGCCGACACGACGGGTGTAAGAAGCGGCATCCATGGCGATAAGCAGGGCGCCGGACTGGGTGATAAGAGTGGCTTTGCCTTCCAATGGAAGGAACGGCGCGAAGGAGGCGTTCATGCTGTCCGAATTGGAGAGGGTTCCCACAATGTTCGGGCCCAGCACGCGCATTTTATATTTGCGGGCGATGGATACGAGTTCATCCTCCAGATCTTTGCGTCCAACTTCGCTGAAACCGGATGTGATGACGATTAAACCTTTAACACCTTTTTTTCCACATTCTTCCGCCATGGTGTTCACCAGCTTGACCGGGACACACATAACAGCGGAATCCACACTGCCGGGAACATCAGCAATGCTGGCAAAGCATTTCACACCCAGGATTTCTGATGTGGATGGATTGATCGGGTAAACCTGGCCTTTGTAACCGGATTTCTGCAAATTTTCCAGGACTGTATAGCCGATCTTTCCGGGTGTAGCTGAAGCCCCGATCACAGCAATCGATTTGGGCTTCAAAAGTGTATTTAGTTCTTCATGGTTCACGAGAATTCCTCCTAAAGGAAAATAGTAATCAAAATAAAGGATTAAACAGTCAAGCACACAAAACCAACCGGTGAAACAAATTCAGCCGGTTGAAAAGTTTATCGCATCTATTTTACGACAAAAAGAACCATAAAAAATGTAGAATTAATGATGATTTTGAAAGGACACGGTAGGATGAATGTCATATCAAACCAACTGGAAATAGCAGGCGAATTTGCGGATGATGCGGCAGTCATCCTTTCTGCTGCCCTCAGGGCGGTTGATCCGGAAGAAGCCGTACGTTCCGCTCTGGTGCGGTTGGATCTAAACCGATTTGCAGGGTTTGGTCGTCAAACCGGCCTGATCTCGTTGGGAAAAGCGGCAATCCCCATGGCCCGGGGTTTTCTTGATGTGTACGATGGGATGGTTCGATCCGGCTTACTTGTTACAAAAGTTCTTCCTGATGGAAAAGAAACCCTATTAGAAGAGATGAATATTTTGCAGGGGAACCACCCTGTTCCCGGCCCGGATAGCATCCACGCGGGAAATGAAGTCTTACAGTATGCAACTAGATTTGGTACAGGAGATGTTCTTTTCTGTCTGATTTCCGGCGGCGCAAGCTCACTGGTTTGTTATCCGTATTCTCCGGTAACACTGGATGATATGCAATTGATAACAAAACAACTTTTGGATTGTGGCGCAAATATTGATGAGATGAATGCCGTCAGAAAGCACATTGATGGAATCAAGGGAGGTAAACTGGCAGCATCTTGCGGTGCGGCAACCTGTATTTCCCTGGTTCTATCGGATGTTTTGGGCGACCGGTTGGATGTGATCGCATCCGGTCCAACGGTTCCGGATGAATCCACGTATCAAGATGCATGGGATGTATTGGGAAAGTATCGATTATTGAAGAGTACACCTCCGGCTATATTGAAGCATTTGCAGAAGGGCATCGCCGGAGAAATCATGGAGACACCCAAACCGGGGGATGCCATTTTCACCAACAATCATACTGTCATCGTTGGCAGCCTTGAGATCGCGATTACGGCCGCCAGAAACATGGCAGAACTAAAGGGTTATTCCACAGAATTCCTCCCTCCGTTGCTGACCGGTGAAGCGCGCAAAGAAGGGGAACGGCTGGCTGGTTTCCTCCGTTCAAAGGCGAATGACCGGAGGGAAGGAGTGAGAAAACGGTGTTGGATTGCCGGGGGCGAGACAACCGTTACGATCACCGGCAATGGCATGGGCGGACGCAACCAGGAACTGGCACTGGCAGCGGTCAAAGGGCTGGATGGGGTAAAGGGAGCGGTTTTGATCACCTTTGCGACAGATGGAGAAGATGGCCGATCTCCGGCTGCCGGCGCGGTGGTCACGGGCGATCTGATGCGTAAAGCCTCAGCCCTGGGACTTGATCCTGATAGTTATCTGCGTGAAAATGATTCCCACACATTTTTCAATGCGCTGAATGCCGCCATTATGACCGGATCAACCGGCACGAACGTCAACGACCTGGTAATAATGCTGTTGGATTAATCCTTATTTTCTTTCAACGCGGCAGACATGATCTTCTGGATGCGGCTGATCATTCCAGCCGGATCCGGATGAAGCCCTTCGATCAATAACGCGTCTTCATAGATCTGTTCAATCACCAGGGGAGCCAACGGGGAATCCTCCGGCAGGGTGGCTATGTGTGCCAGCAACTCATGGCGCGGGTTGATCTCAAGGACTTTGCGCGGAACTTCCAATGGTTGATTGATGATCTTGTACACACGTTGGATCTCTTGAGCTGGGCTGTCATCAGGGTCAACCAGCCGGG
>CAYRHB010000124.1:0-7119 GCA_964424035.1 uncultured Leptolinea sp. | reverse complement strand
CTGAAATCCGTACATCCGCCACTCGGGATCCCAACGCCGCCTGGAACCGGTTTATCAGCGTGGTTTTGGTCTCTTCCGATGCGGGTAGCAATTCATTACCTTCCGGAACGGAGGCTTCCCCCAGATCAGCGCCTTTATCAGCTACGTTTACCAGGGGGATATCTTTATATTGCTTTAGTGCCAGAAGCATGAATGAATCCAGTGGGTCTGTGAGTAAAAGGACATCCAGATTGCGCTGGCGTACCAGGTCGAGGTGGGGACTATGCGTTACAGATTGATCGTCATCCCCGAAGATGTAATAGATCTGTTGTTGGCCCAGGCCACGCTCATCCAGATAGGTATCCAACGAGATTTGCTCATCAGGATGGTGAAGGGTTTGAAAACGTAATAGAGAGACCAGGCTGTCATAATCTGCCAGGTCTGAGGCAACGCCTTCTTTTAGATAGCGGCCAAAAAGATTCCAGAATTCTTTGTATTTTTCCGGCTTATCCTCTGCCAATTTTTTGATCATGTCGATTGCCTTATTGGTGACAATCTTTTTTAATTGCATCAAAAGGCGGTTTGATTGGATTGTCTCACGAGAGATATTCAATGGCAGGTCTTCGGAATCGACAATGCCCTGAATGAAGCGAAGATATTCCGGCAACAGGTCACGGAAATAATCCTGGATCAACACTTTGCGGGCGTACAATCGCAGCCCATCCTGTTTACGGGGAGTAAACAAATAGTGTTCACCTTCTGCCGGTATGAAAAGTAAAGCATAGGCCTGAACAGGCGCATCAACAGCCAGGTGAGAAAAAGCGAGGGGTTCTTTGGGATCAAGCGTAAACTGCCGGTAGAATTCCTGGGCATCCTTTTCAAGAATTTGTTGAGTACTTTGCCGCCACAGGGCTGACTGGCGGTTGACCTGTTCGGTTGATTCGCCCACGTAAACGGGAAAAGCCACATAATCACTATGGCGCCGGATGATCTCGCGCAATCGGTTTTCATCTGTGAACTCAACCGCATCTTCCTTCAGGTATACGGTAATGGTTGTTCCCCGATCTGTTTTCTCATGGTCAACAATGGTGAACGTTTCTTGACCATCCGATGTCCATAAATGGGCAGATTCGGCTTTCTGGAAGGAGCGTGAGGCGACTTCGACTTTTTCTGCCACCATGAAGACAGAATAGAAACCAACGCCAAACTGCCCGATGATATTGGATAAATCCGAATTTTCCTGCTGACTGGCAGCCTGCATGAACGCTTTGGCGCCTGAATGGGCGATGGTCCCCAGATTCTCTTCCATTTCCGCACGGGTCATGCCGATACCGGTATCACAGATTGTCAGTGTGCGAGCCGACTTATCCGTGGAGATCCATACACCCAGTTCAACCTCGGGATCAAGCACATCCCGGTTGGTGAGCATTTCGAAGTTTATTCGGGTCAATGCGTCGGATGCGTTGGAGACCAGCTCCCGCAGAAAAATCTCGTGGTCGGTATATAACGAATGGATCAGAATATCCAGTAATTGCCGGGTTTCAGCCTTGAATGTCATGGGTGAGGTTTTATCGGATTTTATACTCATGGTTTGTTCCCCTCGGGTGAAAGATTAGCATAGATATTGTAGACGAAATGTATATGAGCTATATTAACACGTTGTATGTTCACCAGTTCAATTTGTGAGATATAGTCAGTATTGTTCGATGCAAATTAAGTTCGAACCTGTTATTTGTCCGGTCGCCGGAAAATCCGGCTTACAATAATCACCGGAGACCTTATTCAATGAATACACTGATAATCAATAATACAGACCTGGCCAGTGAATTGATCCAATTCACGCAGCAATTGGTGCAGATTCGCAGTTTTTCAGGCAACGAGGGTGAGGTGGCGGAATATATTGCCACCAGGATGGAAAAGCTGGGTTTCGACGAAGTCATAACTGACCGATGGGGAAATGTCATCGGGCGGGCAGGCGATGGCGAGAAAACAATCCTGTTCGATTCGCATATGGATACAGTTCAGGTACATGACGCAGACCAGTGGAGTGTACCGCCTTTCAGTGGAGAATTGAAAGACGGATACCTGTGGGGACGCGGTTCGGTGGATATGAAAGGGGGGCTGGCAGCATCCATCTACGCGGCGGCGGCAGCAAAGAACAATGGCTGGTTGGACGGGAAAACGGTTTATATCGCCTGTTCCACACTGGAGGAAGACTGCGATGGCGAAGCCCTGAAACATGTACTCGAGGGTATCGAGAGGAAACCGGATTTTGGTGTGATATGCGAGCCTTCAGCAAACCTCATCACGACCGGACATAAAGGAAAGGCTCAGATCATTATTACAACCCATGGAATATCGGCACACGGTTCGGCTCCAGAGAAGGGCAAAAATGCTGTATATGAAATGGCAGAGATCATAAAACGGGTGGAACAGACGAACCTTGATCTAATGAAAAAAGCCGGTCGTCATGGCACACTGGTACTTTCTGATATATCCAGTCAGGCTGTTTCATTGAATGCCGTGCCTTCAGAGTGCCGTATATACCTCGACCGGCGCATGGTCGTGGGCGAGACTGAGAAAACCATCCGTGAAGAGATGGACCGCATCATAGCCGGCAAAGACGCCGTCTGGGAGATTGATATCATGCACCGAAATACCTGGACAGGAAAACCTGTTACCTACCGGCCATTGCATCCAGCCTGGCAGATTGGTTTGGAACATGACCTCACTAAGGCTTTTATTCAGGCATATTCCGATGTTCATGGACAATATCCGGGTAAATTCGAGTACTGGGATTTTGGAACCGATGCAGTTGCACTGATCGCACAGAATATCCCGACAATTGGATTGGGACCCGGCGAACACAAGCTGGCTCATATGCGTGATGAACGTTGCCCGGTTGACCAGATCATTGAGGCAAGTAATCTCTACGCGCGGGTGATTGACAATATTTAGTCTTTTTTGGTGAAAGATCTGCCAGATTAGGGACCTGGATGTGTAAAAAAACTATAATTAATTCCATAATTCCAATCAAAAATAGAGAGAAGATGAAATGATCGAGTGGATTTCCTCACAAAATCCTATCATGCAGGCATTGTATGCCACACTTTTTACATGGTTTTTGACCGCGGCTGGAGCGGCAATGGTTTTTGGATTCAAGTCTGTAAACCGGCGGATTCTGGATTCATTACTGGGTTTTGCCGCGGGTGTTATGATCGCTGCCAGCTACTGGTCACTTCTGGCTCCGGCAATAGAGATGGCCGAGGTGAACGGGGATATAGCCTGGGTTCCAGCGGTTGTTGGCTTTTTGCTGGGTGGGGCGTTCCTGTGGGGGGTGGATAAAGTCTTACCCCACCTCCATATTGGATATCCTATGGATGAGGCAGAAGGCATCAAAACGAAATGGCAGAGAAGTGTTTTACTTGTATTGGCCATTACGCTTCATAACTTTCCGGAAGGATTGGCCGTGGGCGTCGCTTTTGGCGCCATTGCAGCCAACCTGCCTTCAGCTGATTTCTCCGGTGCTGTGGCCCTTGCCATTGGCATAGGCATTCAGAATTTCCCCGAAGGATTGGCTGTGTCTGCGCCATTGCGCCGGGAAGGGTTGAGCCGCTGGAAGAGTTTTATGATGGGACAGGCATCCGGAATTGTTGAACCCATTGCAGGGGTGATAGGCGCGGCGACAGTCATCTTTGTTCGTCCCATCCTGCCGTATGCTCTGGCATTCGCGGCAGGTGCCATGATCTATGTGGTCGTGGAAGAACTGATCCCGGAAGCGCAACTTGATCGCAGGGATACCCACCTTGCCACCATCGGGGTTATGTTGGGTTTTGCGGTGATGATGATCCTGGATGTTGCCCTGGGGTAGGTGGACGCTCATGTAAAATCGATGAAAAATACCTGTCAGGTTCTTGACAGGTATTTTTTCTGGTTGTATTTTCATTCTTAAACCGACGGTCGGTTTATTGAGGATACCAATGGCCCGGATAATTGATGAGGCAACCCGGATTGCCAAACAAAATGACATATTGGATTGTGCCCAACAGATGGTCTATTCATCCGGTTATGAGAAGATGTCCATTCAGGACATCATCAACAAACTTGGCATCTCAAAAGGAGCTTTTTTCCATTACTTCCCGTCAAAATCGGCCCTACTGGAAGCCTTGCTGGCCAGAACCAGCGAGCAGGGGATGAAGGTAATTTCTCCCATTGCCGATGATATGAGCCTTCCTCCAATAAAAAAATTGGAACGAATAATCCAGGCCGGAATGCAGTGGAAATCCACACAGAAACCATTCATGATGGCAATTTTGAAAGCCTGGTATTCTGACGAGAATGCACTGGTCAGGCAAAAAATGCTGGAAGAATATACCGGGCAGTTGGGTGGTTTGTTGAACAGGGTTTTCGTGGAAGGGATTACCCAGGGTGTTTTTCATACCAGTTACCCGGATATGGCAGGAAAGATCGTGTTTGCCCTGATGACCCAGATGAGCGATTCCCTCGGACATATCCTGTTACGGGTTAATTCCGATCCCCCTGGGAATATAGAAGATACATTAATGGAGATGAATCAGGTAATCCGTTCCCATACTGATGCGGTAGAAAGGATACTTGGTGCGGAGCCCGGTTCTATCTGCATGGTTGATATTGAAGCCATGAAAGAATGGCTGCCTGACCGAAAATAGAACCTGGAAAAAAGCATTGCCAGACAATCCTGAAAATAGGAGTTGATCTATGGAATTATATCTAAGACTAGCCTGGCGCAATTTCTGGCGGCATCGCCGCCGGACGCTGATCGTTGTGCTTTCGATCGCGTTATGCCTGGCCATGATGATGATGTACGATGGAATGATGGTGGGTTTCAATGATGCCATCTATGCCAATGCGGTAAAGATATTGGGCGGAAACGTCCAGATCCATGCGGAAGGCTATCGGATGAAGAATAGCAGCAAACCATTGCTGCCATTGGAAAATGACCAGTCTATTCTGGATGCTGCCCGTTCCTTACCCGATGTTGAGGTAGCCTCACGCCGGATCAACACCGGCGGAATTGTGACCAACCGGACCGGAGCGTTCTCGGTCACAATATCCGGGATCGAACCGGATGTCGAGAAAGCCGTCAGCCTGGTGTCTGTCAATATTACTGCCGGGCGTGATTTGACTGCTGCCGACCAGGATATGGTATTGATCGGCCAGGGTTTGGCCGATGCCATGGAAGCCGGTGTGGGTGACCGCATAACATTGGCTGGATCGGATATTCATAATCAGACCATCCAACGGACCATGACCATCGCTGGAATCTATGATGTAAGCTTGCCGGAAATCGAGAAGCGTACCGTCTATATGTCTCTCGATGAAGCCCGATATTTATTTGGATTGAACGGGCAATCAACTGAAATTGTCCTGTTCTTGAAACAATTGGGGCAGGAAAATGAGGTTATCCGGAAATTGGATCAAACAGTTCCCGGTTACGAGATCGATTCATGGATTGTGAATTTCCCTGAAATGAGCGCAACCATCGAACGCAAGAATAGTGTCATGGATGTTTTTGGAGTGATCATTCTTCTCATCGCCGGTATAGGAATTTTGAATATGCTGCTGATGTCGGTATTTGAACGCACCCGCGAGATAGGAATTCTGGGCGCGTTGGGAGTGAAACCACACCAGATCGGATGGATGTTTGTTCTTGAAGGGGTGATGATGGGCCTTGTCGGCCTGGTGGCCGGGATCGCGCTGGGGCTGTTGGTCAATGGCATCTTGAGCAGGGTCGGAATTGACTACAGCTCGTTTGCCAACATGACGGACTACACGGCATTGATCAAAGACCGGGTTTACTCAACACTTGGTCTGGAAAAGATCTGGCAGCGGGTTATAACTGTTCTGGTTATTTCAGTGCTTTCATCACTCTATCCGGCGCGCACAGCATCTTTGAAAGAACCTGCTGTTGCCCTTCATACTGTGTGAGGCCGAAAATGACAACAATACTAAAAATGGCTTATCGCGATCTTTTGCGAAATAAACGGCGGTCGATTTTTTCTTCATTGGCTCTTGGAATTGGTTTGGCGTTATTGCTCCTGATGGCTTCTGTGATTTCAGGGGAAATGCGGTTCTCGATGGAAACGGCTGTCAAATTACAGAGTGGACATCTTCAAGTTCGGGCAAAAACCTATGATGAAGCGAAGAATAGTCTTGATTATGAAGATCTGATTGATAACCCGGATGAAATCACGGCGAAAATTGCCAAAATGGATCAGGTGGATGTAGCTACTCCGCGTCTGATAGCCAGCGGCATTCTCACCAACAAGACGGAGACAAATGGCATCCGCTTGTTTGGTATTGATCCGCTATCAAAAGCCAGCGAACCTTTCAAGTCAGAGATCCTGTCCGGAGAATTCATACAACCTGATGACCGTTCAGGTATTATGATCGGCGAAGCGTTGGCAAAAAAGATGGACCTGACTACCGGTGACACGGTGAATCTGATGGCCAACACATCAAACGGCGATGTGGATGAGCAGATGTTCACCATCCGGGGTGTGTTTACCACGCGGACACCGGCTTTTGATGACTATACTGTCCTGATTCCAATTGCCAAGGCACAGGCGTTAACGAAAACCGAAGGCCGGGCAAGTCTAATCTATGTGTTATTACACGATGCCGAGCAGGCTGATAATGTAAGCAAAGCCCTTCACACGGAAAATCTGGAGGTTAAAACATACCTCCAGATGAATGACATGATACTGCAAATGGAGGAGTTTTCACGCAGCTATATGGTTGTGATCTACCTGATCGTACTGGCCATAACAGCCACGGTGATTGTCAATACGTTGATCATGTCTGTGTTCGAACGTACCCGTGAGATTGGTATTCTCTCGGCCATTGGTATGAAGGCAACACGCATTATGTCGATGTTTTTTGTCGAATCCAGCCTTCTTGCCATTGGCGGAATCGTTGCCGGTATGATCATCGGCGGAATAATGGTTTATTATGCATCGACGGTCGGGTTTTATTTTGGCGACGTAGGCGCAACCGATCTTTTAATTGGAGAGCGGATATACGCTTATCTGAAAGTCAATGACGCGGTTTCATTGAGCGTATTGGCTTTTATCGTTGCCATTCTGGCTGCATTCTATCCGG
>CAYRHB010000123.1:0-10216 GCA_964424035.1 uncultured Leptolinea sp. | reverse complement strand
GGTAACAAACAGGAATGCCTCCCCATAATGCGGGCGGGTAATGTTGTTATCATCAGGCCAATCTGTTAATTGTTGATCCGGATTCATAACAAAGAGTTCATCAAAACCACCTGTATCATAGCCGTTCAGGAACTCAGCCAGAACAGAAAATCCTTCATTCAACCATGTATCTTCATTGCGGTCACGGTACCAGTGGATCATGTGTTGGAATTCGTGTGCCAGCGTACCCTTATCTTCTTCCCCGAAATAAAGATTATCGGCACTCATATAAAAAGTTTCATGGCCATTTGAGTCAGGTCTGGCCAATGGATGGATCGAGTCGATGGATGAGAATAGACCGGCAATATTGCTGCCCAGTCCACGGGCATAGATGATATACAGGTGCTCATCGCCATCGACACCCGGGGTCCATTCGCTGCCGAAGAATTCGCGGTCGGTTGGATAGATCTTGTTTTCAAAAATCTGCGCCAGTTCTTCAACCCTGTCTTCGTCATAATCCACGCCGTCTTCAATCCAAAAATACGCATGATTGGTTTTATAGGCCAGACGTGCTTCAACTTTAAAGTTCTCATTTGTATCTGTATCGATCGCTGTGAATTCCTTTATATCACCAACAGAATAAGCAGGTGATGGTTCACTCAGGGTTTCGGGTATATTCTTGATGCCCTTTAACCTGGAAGCCAATTCACGCAGATCGTTATTGGGAACGATGGTCGAATCCAGGGTATTCCTTGTTTCAATAGCACTCTTATCGACGGTGCTGCCGGGAACCGGAACTTGAATTGTCGGGGATTCTGCGGCATCTTCAGAGGCCGGTTCAAAAAAATCATCAACGGGTGAATGACTTGTTAGCCCCCCCGATTCAACATACTTGTATACGCCAAAGGCACCTGCCGCGCAACAACAGATAATCATGGCAAGTACAATTCCAATAGTGATCCAAATGGCTTTATTGTTCATTGTTCCTCCCAGAAGGACCCGCTTTTTGGTCGCCTTCTGTTATATTAATTTGTCCTGCTCCCAATATCAGTCCACACGAGATCCAGAAGTAAGGCATTCCAAAAGAATCAATGCTAAAACCCTCCAGGATCACTCCAATAACTATAAAGATACACCATATTGAAGCCATTTTCTTCAAGGTAATACGGGAATCCAGATATCGGGTTGCCCGATTAATCAGGGAATATATCCAGGATATGAAGAAGGCGAATCCAACAAAACCGGTTTCGGCCAGGATGCGAATCCATAAATTTTTAATATTGGGGAGATCATAAGACCTGTACAAGAGTTGCCGAACTTCGATCAAATTCATCCCGTAGGAAGGGATCAGTTGATCGAACCAGCGGCCGGCATTCCCAAGCCCGACTCCCAGAATCGGGTGGCGGTTGAAGACTTCCCAGCCAGCCTGCCAGTAGACCACCCTTTCACCAAACTGAAGTGCATTGGCATACCGGTTTATATTGTTCAATTGCCAGAAATTCCGTGTGAACAGGTCTGCCATGCGTGGATCAACCCGACTCATGCCAAAGGCAGCCAGAATGATCAGGGCAGCATAGAATACGATCAAACCGGCTGATATCAGGAAAGTGGAAACCCGTTCATGGTTTTCAATGATCCGGAAATGGGATCGCACCCAGCGAACCAGGCGAACATTCCACCCCAATAAGAGGTATGCCGCCATACAAAAAAAAGTGATCCAGCCAACCCGTGAAAGGGTCAGGATAAGGACCAGAACACCACCACCGAGAAGAACCATTTCCACGGTTATTCTTTTTAACCATCTGACCGAAAAAACCGAATATCCGCTAACCACAGAAGACAACCACATCGGCAGATAAAGCATATTCAGCATATGCGCCAGCCAGGAAGGCTCCAGCGCGAAACCGGTTGCCCGCTGACGATACAACGGTCCCAGCGAAACCATATCCTGGAAATCACGCATCCAGCCTGGATAACGCCCCCAAAATGCCCACGCGGAGGATTGCATCAATGACCAGAGAAGCATCACTGCTGCGCCAAGGTAAATCCATTGAAGTGCTTTCTTGATATCGCTTTCCTGTGAAATCCTTGAATAAGCCGTCAGGAAAAAAGCCAACCCCACCAGTAGCGTTACCAGGGCGGATATTTCAGAGCGCAGATACACCGTACCCTTTGTAGTCGGAATGACCAGGAAAGCGGATACCGCCAGTGACAATAGCACGATCAACACAAAACCAAGCAACGGCAGCGCCTCCCGCGGAAAACCGCCTCCACGCAGGAAATACGGCACCAGCCAGATGATGACCAGCAACCCAAGGGCAAAAATGGAAGGCATGGCGATCACACTGATATGAAGCAGATCACGGACAGCCGGCATACTCGTAACAGGCAGGAGGAAAAGTAATAGTCCCCACAGAACTGCCGTTGAGACAGATTGAAGCCGGGAAAGAATTCGCATAATAATGTCAGAACTTCTTTAAAAAGATAAGTGTCAGCAAGGATACCAAAATACCCGCCAGGCATCCTCCCAGTGTCAGGATCCCAACGGAAAATTGGATGGGGGTTTTCGACTCCTCCGCTTCCTGCGCCCAGGAGAAGTCAAGTCCCGGGAAATATCCCTGCGCCGTATCCTGCCAAAGAGACAGGTCGGTTCCGGATGATTGGATCTCTTCCTGTAATTTCAATCGATCGGAAGCCTGGCAGAGTGGTTGAGCCGCCAACCCGGATGTACTTTGTTGGAAACAGGATTCCAGAGAAAGAATATACCGGTGCAGAGCATCAGCCTGCCAGGCAGCTTCCCGGGCATTTTGGAGCGCGGTGCGTGCTGCTTCGCCCCACATATTCGCCAGGAGTGCGGCTTCTTTTGAGTCAGCCCGGCGAACTTTCAACAACCATTGACCGAACCGTCTTTCCGCTGAAAAGCCTGTCCTGATTTCTTCATCCGATAATTTAATCCCAAGTTCACCGGCCCGTTCAGCCACTGTGTTGCGTACATCCGTGGAATTGATGATATCTCCCGCGGTCTCCATTGCCTGGTCTTCTTCAATATCCGTCATCAAACCGGTCCGGGCATAATCGAATCCAAATGAATAAACCACAAAAGTCTCATATTGCGGGTTGAGGGTTCTTGAGATCCCCAATCCGGCAAATCCCCCCAGGATCGCTCCGATGACCAGCAACTTCCAGCCTTCCCCGGCCAATGAGGCGAAGTCTTTTAAAGTAATTTTTTGTGAGTTCACCGGATGTAATTAAACCCTTTACTTGTCGTCGGCCAAAACGAAATTGAATACCACCAGATTTCTGGCACAATCCGAGTAGGTGTTAAAGGGATAAATTCCGGTCAATTCATTGCCCTTCAGGTCAAACAATTGAATAAACAGGTCATCTTCTGTCCGCACCGGGCCAAATGGAAATTCAACTTCATAGCCATTGGGGCCATAATACAGCGCGGTTCCTGCATAGCCAATCAGGTTAATCGACGATCCCTTGACTTCACCGGAGACGACCGCCACAATATCAGATTGTGGAACGCCGCCCGGACCGAAAACCTGGCCGCCAATACCGCTCCAATAGCAACCGGCATCCGTATGCCCAAAATTCTTGGCATATTTTGGTGAGCCGGGTTGAACCTTGTAGAGCCAGTCCTGGGGGGTTCTGGTGATCGTTGGGGTTGCTGTCGCAGGTTCTGGAGTGCTGGTGGGCGGGAAGGGTGTCTTCGATGGAGCTGGGGTCTGCGTGAGTGTCGGTTCAACTGGAGTGAAATAATACGTTGCCTGTGTCAGGAAAGCCGCGGCTGTCGGGTCTAGCCGGTCAGGTTCAACAGTCAATTTTGCGTTGGAAACCTGGGTCAGGAACGCCGCGGCGGTGGCATCCATCCGGTCTGTTTCATCCGCAGGATCTGGCACCGCATCGCCGTCAGTTTGTTCGCCGGGCAACGGCGGCACGTCAATCCCGCAATCACCTGTAGGGTTTTCCGCGCATAATGTCGCCTGAACGCATTCAACACAGATGGTCGGGGTTGATTCGAATATCTCAGCCGGAGATGTGATCACACAGGCAGATATGATGATAAACACACCTGCCAGGAAAAGACCTTTTTTCAGCATAAAGAACCCCTTAATGAAGAAATCATTCTGAGAAAGATTTTACCCCGAAATGAAAACATTCACCCATATATCCGGCAAAACCGTGTCCTTCAAATCATAACCTTATAGCTACTGTATAATACACTTCATTCTACAGATGAAAAGACCGTATGGGGAATCACCTCGATCTCATGATCTCTAAGAAAAATTCGGGGACCACATACATTGGGGACCGATATATGCGGATCATTAAAGTTTCAACTAATAATGAAAATAAATTAGCCACGGCATTGTTTGTGTTTATTTTAACTTTGCTGGGTGTTTTTTTGCGTTTGCTCTATTTACAAAAAGGTGATTTTGTCCTGAATGACGGGGGGATGTTTTACACCATGATCCAGGATCTGCAAAAGAACCACTATATTCTTCCGCTTTATACCTCATATAACCACAGCCAGATCCCATTTGCCTACCCCCCGCTTTCGTTCTACAGCGGGGCATTCCTGAATGAATTCCTGCATATTGACCTGATAACCATCTTCCGGTTGTATCCGTTGTATTTCAACATCCTTTCCATCCCGGCAGTGTATTTCCTGGCGATGGAGATCACCCGCAAGAATAGACAGGCTGTTCTGGCAACCGGCTTTTATGCCATATTATTACCCGGTTTTGAATGGCTCATATCCGGTGGAGGACTGACCCGTTCTCCGGCTCATACTTTCTTTATTATTTCATTCACCCTGTATCTGGCGTACCTGCGCACCCGGAAACCGAAATTCCTTGTTCTTTCGATCATCTCAGCCGCTGTCATGACCCTGCATCACATTGAATACTGTTGGATGCTGGTTTTCAGCATGGTCCTGTTTTCGTTCTATCACCTGTCATTCAAAGAAAGTGTCCTCACCCTGGGTATCTACCTTTTCGGTGGAGCAATTTTGACTTCACCGTACTGGATCGTTGTAATGGCCAACCATGGACCGACACCTTTTATTTCCGCTTTTACGGCAGGAGAATTCAACTTTCTCAGCACATTTGCACGTCTGACCATCCTGGTTTTTACAGAAGAGACGTTGATCCATTTCATCAATGTTTTGGCCATTATTGGTATGTTGTTTTGCCTGTTCAAACGAAGATACGATATCGTGATCTGGCTTGTACTGATCGGCTTCCTGAATCCACGGAGCGCCAACCGGTCATTGGTATTTCCGGTGATATTACTGGCGGCTATTGCACTGGATGAGTTGATCTGCCCGGCATTAGATAGACTACGCGCAACACAGATCAGTGAAATGGGTAATTCATCAAATAAGCGTAAATCGGTTTGGCAGAATGACCCGCAGATCTATTCTCATCTTTTCATCATGTTTTCCATTGGGTTTCCCTTCTTCCTGGGCTTTATCAACACACTTGGGGTTCACCCTGTACTATCCATGCTTCCCAAACAGGAACTGGATGCCATGGATTGGATCAGGGACAACACAGATGAAAATGGTATCTTTGTCATTTTAAATCCATCCATTGAATGGCATATGGACAAGATGGGAGAATGGTTCCCCGCTCTGACCGAACGAAAGAGCGTGACCACCATACAGGGAACAGAATGGCTGCCCGATTCGACTTTTGAAATAGACAAGCAAATCTACGACGATTTCAAAGAATGCGCGGAAACGGGTGAATCCTGCCTTTCAGCATGGTCCAGGCAGAATGGAAATAATCTGGATTATCTTGTAGTATCCCGGATCAATGGATCCATGCAATCGTTGGATACCGGACTGAGCTATTTTAATAAGACGGTGGAAGAATCAGGGAATTATGATCTTCTG
This sequence comes from uncultured Leptolinea sp., assembly GCA_964424035.1. Classification (GTDB taxonomy): domain Bacteria; phylum Chloroflexota; class Anaerolineae; order Anaerolineales; family Anaerolineaceae; genus Leptolinea. The sequence continues at coordinate 4,332 of CAYRHB010000123.1, read as the reverse complement.
TATGAAAATGAAGCTGTGACTGTCTTTAAGAAAAAATAATTATTCAGGTATCTTCATACCGCCGATATACTTGTCTGTTTTTCTCCGTCTTGCACCAGAATTGCCACCAACAACATCCAGATAAATGTTTCTGTCTCAAAGAACATACTGAAACTAATGTTTGCCACAAGTACATAGAGCATAAAGATGACAGGAAAAAGGTCGGGTATGCACGTCGAAGATATGGCACGCCTGACAGAATGTATCCATGCCTTGCTGAATACAAAAAGAAATGGGATAAAACCTGCTATCCCCACAGATAAAAGAATGTCCAAATAACCATTATCAGCGATCAAAAGGGGATAAGCCCAGTTAACTGCTTGCCGTAATCCTTCTCTGAAAATCCCCGTTGACCAGATCGCGCCATGACCATATCCGATCCAGGGGCTGCTGCCTATAACGGAGTTGGTCAAAAAGCCCCACATCGGTACCCGTCCGGTAAGGGTCGCTTTCCTGTTCAACAGGGCGAATACCACATCAAGACGAATCAGTACAACAATAGCTATCGCAACGAATAGAACACCTAAAACAATGTAATGCTTTGGGCGTATCTTTTCCCTGAATCTTTGCCAAAGAACCAGGAGAAATGTCCCGCCAGAAAGCATCGCTGCGAGAATATATCCCGTTGCGGATTTTGCCTTAAAAACGATGAATAATGAGAGAAGGTAGAAGAACACATCAACAAAGGATAGCTGTTTTTGTTCACGCCATCGCGAGAAAAACCGAATAAGAAAAACCGATGAAGAAAGAGCTGCCAGACTTCCCAGATGGTTGCGATTCCAAAAAAGCCCGCACCAAGCGCCAAAATATGGATACCCTTCCATTGTTCCTACACCAGGTTTTAATACAGCGAGTGCCAGACAAAAAATCAATAGAATTGAGAAAAACCAGAATAATAAATCTGTAATCCTTTCAACCCTGTACCGGTAACCAACGAAAATCCCAACAATTGTGGAAGCAACCAGAAGAAAAAACTTGTATGAGGAAATCCATGGATTTATCGACCAAAAAATAGAAAAGAAAGACACACCGAGAAAAACGAGAAGTGGTTTCTGGTTTTTCAGCAAAACAAACAATTGTTTAGAGTTTTTTTGTTTTCTTAGACAGGCATAAATAACAAACAATGAGATCAACCATAATAAGCAATTAACTCCAGCAAGCCCAAGCTGCGGTACCGTAAAAGAATAGGCTGTGATTAAAATCCAAAATTCGAACCAGAATCTGAATGCCGTGATATTGGAGAGGGAAAAAAATAAAACAAGGAATACATCTATCCACTTTATCCGCCCAGTTTTGATTAGTGGGAAAACATTCATCAATATGATCCCCTTCCCACAAGCACCACCCAGACAGTCCGGATAAGGATCTGGATGTCGAACCAGATGGAATAGTTTTGTATGTAATACAGGTCATCTTCTGTGTGCAGGTGCATGGGCTTGTCACTGCGTCCTGTGATCTGCCACCAACCGGTCAAGCCGGGTGGCACGGCGAAGCGCTTTCGCTGCCAGGGTTGATATTTTTCCACAAGCCAGGGCATTTCCGGCCGCGGCCCGACCAGGCTCATACTGCCGGCCAGAATATTGATGATCTGCGGCAGCTCGTCCAGGCTAAATCGCCGCAGGAAACGGCCTACCCGTGTTACCCGGGGATCATTACGGGTCTTGTGGACCAGGTTTCCATCCTTATCAATATGCTCTACAGTGTCGCGCAATTCTTCGGCATTATTCACCATGGTGCGGAATTTAAGCATATCGAATGGACGGGCATTCTCTCCCAGTCTTTTCTGTTTGAAGAGCACGGGAAAACCGTCATCCAAAAGGATTGCTACGGCAATCAAACCCATCACAGGTAGGGCCAGTACCATCCCAACACAACAGATGATGAAATCAAATATCCTTTTCACCAGCCTCTGGTAATCATCGATCGCTGAAGCCCTCAAATCGATCATCGGGATATCGGCAAAGCTCTCAATGGTTGTTTTATAGAGCGCCAGATCAAAAAAGCCCAGAGCCACCCATATCTGCACCGGGGCTTCATCCAGGCTTTGGACAATGGGACCCATATCTGTATAGGCGGAATAAGGCAACGCGATAATCACATCACTGATCTGGAACTGCCTGACGATATCAAAGATATCCTTTTTGCCGCCCAGCATTTTCCCCTGTACGTCTAAACCATCATCCACGAAACCTACAAACGCAAGGTTCGGTGAGTTGGCAGCCGACAACTGGTTATGAACACGCTGCCCTAACGTACCGGCGCCCACAATCAGCACCCGGCGTTGTTGCGTCATGGGGACTTTCTGTGTGCGGAAATAGATGCGCGCGATCAAGCGCCAGAGAATGATAAGGAAATACGTAAGGACAACAAAGATAAGGAATAACGCGCGGGAGACATCGCGGAACGAAAAATAAAGGATGCCCGCGGATGAAACGGAGGCAATGATTGTGGCAATCGATATGCCAGCCAGCTCATCGACAACCCGAAGGAAGCGTTTGCCATCGTAAATGGAAAAGGAGATAAAGATCAAAACCCAGAGGATGGGGAATATAACGTAAAGGGGAGCCGGTGTAGCGACAGCGCTTTCGACGGGATCAAAGTACGAAAACTGGTTTAACCAAACGCGGATTATGGCAGATATTTTTAACGAAACTAAAACCAATGACAGATCAACTGCCATCGATAGTAATGCGAAATTTACAGAAAACCGTCGTAGCATTTGTCTAATTCCTGCCGCTTTTCATACACAGATCTTTCCATCCTTTATACACGGTTATGGATTTTGTTAAACCGAATATCTTTTCCTTAACTAAAATACTATCAGGAAATAGACTCATAAAATCTTCAACAGTGAGCAAGGATATGCTGTTGGCTATTTCTTCAGCAGCCTTTACATTTGTCTGACGTTTGAACCACCCGAGATTTAAATGCATTAACAGCCAGATTTTCAACTTAATCGGAAAAAATTGAAAAAATGGAACCAAAAAATGTGGTTCAAGAGGGAAATTTTTATTGGGTGTCTGGATGAAATATCTTTTGCCTACCCGCATTATTTCATCAGCCATTGCCTTTTGCTTTTCCCAACCACCTACGTGCTCAATTACAGAATTGGAGAAAATAACATCAAACTCATTATCATCAAAATCCAATTTACAGGCATTACCCTTGATATAGGAGTATTTTGAATTGCCAACTGTGTTTTCAACTTGATTTAGAATAAAAATTTTCACATCCTTGCTTAAGGGGAAATTCATTGATTCCCAAAATGCAATAGTTCCCCCAACATCAAGAATTTTTATTGGTGTTTCAAGTTGTGATAATAGATGACGAAAAAGGGCAAAACGTCTCCTTCGCATTTTTGACGCCCATGAATCGGATTGACGATTATCAGCTATAACCTTAAACATCAACAGTATTACCTATCTTATTCATATGGTAATGGTATGCTTAATATGTGATGTTTAATAATACGCCAAAAGAATAAAGGGTTGCCAATCAGATATCTCTTCCATAAACGACCTGGTTCTATAATGAGACGGCCAAGCCATTCTAAACCATGATCTGTCATCCATTTGGGGGCACGCTTGATGGATTCTGATGCATAATCAAAATATGCACCAACAGGGAATATTACCTTCACATTTAAATCTGACAAATTCTCGGAAATCCATTTCTCTTGAAGTGGCATACCAAAACCTACAAGCAATATATCCGGTACATTGGTATTTATTTCTTCAATAACATCTTTATTTTCAAAACTTTCATGCGATTTATCAAAAAAACCGTGATGTGTTCCTGCTATTTTTATTCCCGGGTATTTCGTTCTAAAAAAATCTGCTACTTTATCAACATTTTGTTGCTGTGTACCTAAAAAGAATAATGAGAATCCATTATTTGCGCATGTAACGGCTAATTGGTCAAACCAGTCTGGCGGTGTATAACGGAATAATGAGACATCGCGCATCAATTGAGTTGCCAGCTTTATTCCATATCCATCACAAAATACAATATCCGAATGGTTCAAAAAACTTCGAAAATCTTCGTTGGAATACGCCAGGTTGGCAGCATGGATGTTTAAATAAGAAATAATGACTTTATTATTTGATTGAATACAATTTATCACAAACATAATCAAACTCGAAAGCGAAATAATTGAGACTTTTATTCCAAGAATTGATGTTGTTTTTTGCGCAATCATATAGACAATTAATACAGTTTTTTGTGGATTTTTGCAAAGCAGTGGTAACCATCCCCTAAAATAGTACCAGCGAAAAGTGGAAACTTCTGGCAAAA
>CAYRHB010000122.1:0-10233 GCA_964424035.1 uncultured Leptolinea sp. | reverse complement strand
GTTGATTTTGTCATGTCTAAAATCAACGTTTCTGTGGGAACTAGAGATGAGAGTAACCAGGTTCCGGTATTGTATGAGATTCCGCGGGCAGCAGTAGCAGAAGCTATTGTCAATGCAGTGGCTCACCGGGATTATCACAGTAATGGCAGTGTACAGGTTATGCTGTTCGGTAACCGGCTTGAGGTAACCAATCCAGGGAGACTGACACCGGAACTGAGTGTCGCCAAACTGAAGGTTGAACACAGCAGTTATCCCACCAATCCCCGGTTAGCAGAATGCCTTTACCAGGCTGGCTACATCGAACGGTTTGGTACTGGGACCGGTGAGATTTTTCGTTTATCTAGGGAAGCGGGTTTGATTGAACCGGTAATTGATCTGGAAGAGGGTTTTAGGGTGATCCTTTGGAGACCCAATGCAGAATGGAACCAGGTCCCTGATAAATATAAATTTACTCTTCAATTGAAAGAAAAACCTACCGACCAAGTAACCGACCAAGTAACCGACCAAGTAACCGACCATCTATTTGAATCTGTAGATGAATTAATAAAAAGGCTGGTTATTGTGCTCTCCGGAATTCAAAGCCGTCAACAAATTATGGCAGCATTGGATTTAAGACATATTCCTAATTTTAGGGAGAATTACCTTCATCCATCCCTCGAAGGAGGCTTTATCGAGATGACTGATCCCGAAAGCCCAAGCAGCCCGAATCAACAATACCGACTTACTGTAAAAGGATTGCAATTGAAAAAAGAATTGGAGAAGAAGCAATGACAAGCAATACCACAGAACAAGCGCTGGAGGCCGTGATTCAGAAGAAACTTACGGGAACCAACATCGAGGAAATTGTCGTTCAGGGAGAGGGGTTTTCTTCGACTGATAGTGCCGGATTCTATCGCTCTGGTAATGGGTTTTATCTGGGAAGCCCCGGAGATTATAATCCTCGGTATGCCATTGATGAAACGCGGTTCTGGCATTTCCTGGAGACCACGCAAAAACAGGAACTTGCAAAGTTGGAGAAACAGCCTGGCTACAAGGTTAGAATTCTCGACCGTCTCGATCGTCTGATCCGTAAATATGGAATAATCCGCTTGCTAAAAAAAGGTTTCGATATTGATGACGCTCATTTTACCCTTTTTTACGTATGCCCACTTGCTTCGAGCAGTGAATCAGTGAAAGAACGCTTTGAGCAGAATGAGTTCAGTTGCACTAGGCAAGTCCGGTATTCGTTGACAAATCCCGGGGAAGAGATCGATATGGTTCTCTTTGTCAACGGACTACCCATCGCAACCATGGAATTGAAGAACCCATGGACAGGGCAGAATGCGAGAAATCATGGTCAGCAGCAGTATAGAACCAAGCGTGATATTTCCCAACCATTGCTTCAGTTTGGCCGTTGCATCGTTCATTTTACCCTCGATACCGATGAAGTCTATATGACTACCAAACTAAATGGTCCTTCCACGATTTTCCTTCCCTTTAATTTGGGGAACAATTTTGGTCAGGGCAACCCTGTTAATCCCTTTGGGCATAAGACTTCCTATTTATGGGAGAAGATATTTACCCGGCATAGTCTGGCCAATATTGTGCAGCATTTTACAAGGTTTGACGGAAAGGATTCCGATGCTTTGCAAAAGAGAAATTTGTTTTTTCCACGTTACCATCAGCTTGATGTTGTGCGCAAAATCATGGCAGACGTCGCTGATAAAGGCGTAGGTCAAACCTACCTTATCCAGCATTCTGCAGGTTCGGGGAAATCAAACTCCATCACCTGGGCGGCTTATCAGTTGATTGAAGCATATCCGCTTTCGGATGCTACTCGGGGGAGCAAGGGTACCAACCACCCCCTCTTCGATTCAGTCATTGTGGTCACTGACCGGAGATTGCTGGATAAACAGCTCAGGGAAAATATCAGGGAATTCTCAGAGGTAAAGAATATTGTGGCTCCCGCTTACTCAGCAAAGGAATTGAAGGATAATCTGGAAAACGGGAAAAAGATCATTGTTACCACTATCCAGAAATTTCCTTTTATTGTGGATGGGATTGCTGACCTGAGTGATAAAAACTTTGCGGTGATTATTGATGAAGCACACAGTTCTCAAAGCGGTTCTGCATCCGATAATATGAATAGGTCGATGGGCAGGAATGTAGGTGACCAGGATGAAGAAAAGGACGTCCAGGATCTTATTCTGGAAACCATGAAGTCACGCCGGATGAGAGGTAATGCATCCTATTTTGCCTTCACGGCCACCCCAAAGAATATTACCCTTGAAAAGTTTGGTGTTCGCACTGAGGATGGAAAGTTCGTGCCCTTCCACCTTTATTCAATGAAACAGGCTATTGAAGAGGGATTTATTCTGGATGTGCTTGCCAATTATACCACCTATCGTAGTTATTATGAGATTCAGAAATCGATTGAAGATAATCCCCTGTTTAAAACTGCAAAAGCACAAAAAAAGCTGCGCCGTTTTGTGGAACAAAATGAATTGACCATCAGCGTTAAGGCTGAAATCATACTCGATCATTTTGTATCAAAGGTTTTCAATGCAAGAAAGCTGAAAGGCAAAGCAAAAGGATTGGTGGCTACTCAAAGTATCGAATCTGCGATCAACTATTACTTTGCCCTTCGGAAACTGCTGAGTGAACTAGGAGATCCCTTTAAGATTCTGATAGCGTTCTCAGGTAATAAAACAATCGATGGAGTCGATTACACCGAGGACAGTATTAATGGCTTTCCGGAAAAGGATACCAGAGATCATTTCGATTCAGATGAATACAGATTGCTTGTGGTGGCAAATAAGTACCTGACTGGTTTTGATCAGCCCAAACTGACTGCTATGTATATAGATAAGAAACTCCAGGATGTGCAGGCAGTTCAGGCGTTGTCAAGACCAAACAGGTCCGATGTGAAACTTGGAAAGAAGACGGAAGATGTTTTTATCCTAGATTTTTACAATAGTGTGGATGATATCAAGGCATCCTTTGATCCTTTTTATACCTCTACTACATTGAGCAGGGCTACGGATGTAAATGTTCTTCATGAACTTAAGACTCAGCTTGATGATGTGGCAGTTTATACCTGGGGGGAGGTGGAGTCTTTCATTGATAAGTATTTCCGGAATGTTGATGCCAGTGAACTAAGCCCAATAATTGATACGGCAGCAGCGCGGTTTAATGCTGAACTTAGTCTTGAAGAGGAAGAAAAGGCAGACTTTAAGATCAAGTCCAAACAATTTGTGAAAATATATGGTCAGATGGCTGCTATTCTTCCCTATGAGGTTATAGATTGGGAAAAGTTGTTTTGGTTCCTGAAGTTTTTGATTCCTAAGCTAATTATAGAAGACACTGGAGGTGATACACTTGATGAGTTGCTTCATGCGGTAGATCTTTCTACCTATGGTCTTGAAAGGGTTAGCCTAAATGTGTCTATTGGGTTGGATCCCTCTGAAACGGAGTTAAATCCTCAAAACCCGAATCCCAGGGGGGCTCATGGTGGGGAAGAGGAAGACCCTTTGGATCTGATTATCCGAAGTTTTAACCAGCGCTGGTTTCAGGGATGGAATGCCACACCGGAAGAACAGCGGGTAAAGTTCGTAAGTCTGGCTCATAATATGAGAAAACACCCTGATTTCAGGGAAAAATATGAAGAGAATCCCGATTCGCAAAACCGTGAAATAGCGTTCAAAAAAATCTTTGATGAGGTAATGGCGCGTCAACGAAAGAGTGAACTCGATCTTTACCGGTTGTGGTCGAAAGATGAGGCGTTCCAGGTGGCTATGCTGGAAACACTTAAACGGTTTTTGGCTGCTTCGTAGCGAATTTCCACTTTCTTCATCTGTTGTAAAAGATACTCTGCTAACTGTATACGTTACATCTTCACTTTACCCTTTATTCCTATATTGAACCGAGTACCAAATCCCAAAATCAACTTTTAAGTATATTGTTGCGTTGGTTTTGTTTTATTAGTAAATTTCATATTTCTAATCGTCTTTTCAATGCAGCATAGCATCTTTACAAAAGAAAATTTCAATGGTGGATTAAACCAGTATTCTGATTTCGTTGGAAAGATTGAACTATCAACTGGTGAGTTTACGCAAGAGCAAATAAATGACTTGTATTATTCAGCCAAACAACAGTGTAGTTTAGCCGGTGAAATATTTGATACTGATCCAGAACTTGCGTTGAATATGATTGTTGATTCAATTAATTCACTTCCTGAGGTAACTCCATTGTTTTTTTATAAGCTATCTCACTATTTGAAAAAACTTAAACTGTATGGTCAAGCATATCGTGTCATCGAAATAGTCCAGTCCTTTAACGATATTGATGATATTGGAATGTACAACATGTACAAATCCATTGACATTGAAAAGTATTCATCGATCTTATATGCGCATGGAAAATTTTCAGAGTATATTCATTATTACTTCCGCTGGTATCATAATCGAATCTTGGCGTTTACTTTTCAAGGAAGAAGGGATGCTTTGCTTGGAATGATAAAGGAAGATGATAAACTTTCTTTATGGGCAACAACAAGGATTAACTTCTGTTTCAAAACTTTGAATATTAAGCGCCTTATTCCGGAATATAATTATGAAATGCAGAATTATACTAATGAAATCGAACACTTACTTTTACCAACTTGTAATGATATTCACAAGTTAGGACAGAAAAGTTCAATGAATTCCGGATTGTCCGTTGGATCGTATGTTAACTCATTAATTAAAAAGAACTCGGTGATATTTGATATTTATAATGTTTTGAATAATTCATACGACGAAATTTACTACCAAGAGAATGTGGCAAGAATATTCTCTTAGCGTATACTTTGCCTGAGATTGGCCCCTTGTTTTTCATTAGGTTTTGAATCAACTTTTTTTTGTCCTTTCCCTTTCTTGCTCCTGGCATACCTTGGCATCAAATAAAGCCGATCCATATGCCATCAACCATCCGGCGTAACCTGGCCCTGCGCGAATACGACGTCAAGACCCTGCCTTCGGGAAGGCAAGTCATGTTTTCACTGAAGTTTGTCAAGAAAAACGGGGAGCTCTGCTTCATCCCCAGGGGGGTGGCCTCGGGGCTGCCCTTCTCCGTATCCGGCAACCGGATGCGGGGGGTGATGCCCGTGGATGCCGCCCTTGACCAGGCGGGACACATCACGGCCGTGGACATCGATGCTCTTGTGGAGTGGAACGGGGTCCGGGTGGTGCTTTGATGGGTGTTTTCCCTTGGTTTTGGCATGTTTCTTTGGTTGGTGTTGGTTTTCCGGTTCTTTTTCCTTTTAGTTCCCTTGTTTGTTTCCCATGACTGAAATCCTTTTCAACGCTTCCGGGGTGCCGCTGCTGGGCATGGGCTCCTCCTTCATGCTGCAGACCACGGGGGTGCCCGGTCTGCCTTCCGTTTCGGGGTCTGCTTCCGGTTCTGTTCCGGGTTCTGCTGCCGGTTCCGCCTCTTCGGGTGCGCGGCTGCCGGTGCTGCTGCCTTCGCCTGATTCACCGGACCAGACCTCTCTGACGTCATACGCCGTGGCGGACTGGGGCGCGGGGAACCGCTTCCCTGATGCCTCCGATGCCCTGATCTCCAAGGTTGGGGTACTCAGCACCGGCCTGAAGTTCATCCGCAATTTTACGCTGGGGCAGGGGATCTACCCTGTCCGGGTGACTGGGTATGACGACCGGGGGACCGAGCAGCTGGAGATGGTCCCGGACCAGGGGATCCGCCGCTTTGTCAACTCCCGGATGGTGCGCCGTTACCTGGAGAAGGCACTTAGGGACTACCTCAAGTTCGGGCCGGCCTTCGTGCAGCTCATACCCACCGCGGACGGCTCGGCCATGGCCGGGATCAACACCGTGAACGCCCGCTACTGCCGCCTCTCGGTGGCCAAGGGGTCGGGGGTCGTGGAAAAGTGCTTTGTCTCCGGTAAATGGCCCGACACCCCGGGGGAGGGGGAGTTCCACGCCTTGGACGTACTGGACGAGTACGACCCCTTCGCCTCCCTGGAGCGGTTCCGGATAGGGGGGAAGGTCAGGGGGCGCAGCTTCATGTACGTGGTGCGCGACTCCTGGTCCAACAACGAATACTACTCCGCCCCGCTGTGGTGGAGCGCCTACCTGGCCGGATGGCTGGACATCGCCGCCATGGTGCCCTCGTTCCTTCGTAAGGCCTACGAGAACCAGATCTCCTGGAAATGGCACGTGCAGATCCCCTACGCCTTCTGGGACAAGCGCTTCCCACGGGAGGAGTTCCGGGACCAACAGCTGCGCCAGCAGGCCATCGAGCAGTACCTGGACGCCGTGGAGGAGAACCTCTGCGCCCCCGAGAATGCCAACAAGGCGATATTCACGTTCTTCGAGATCAACCCCTCCAATGGGAAGACCGAGGAGCAGTGGATCATCAAGCCTTTGGAGAACAAGCTGGGGAACGAACAGAACCTGGTGACCTCGGCCGCGGCCAACTCCGAAATCCTTTTCGCCCTGATGATCAACCCCAACGTGCTGGGGGCGGGGATGCCCGGGGGGACCTATGCCGGGAACCAGGGAGGATCCAACATCCGGGAGGCCTTTTTGGTGAACATCGCCAACGCTTGGGTGGACCGCCAGAACATCCTGGATCCGCTGGAGGCCTACCTTCGCTTCAACGGGGTTCCGGAGGACATTGAGCTGCGCTTTCGCAACACGATCCTTACCACCCTGGACTCGGGGGCAGGAACCAGCAAGACCATGTCCTGAAAATCCAAAGACCGATGCCATGAACCTTAAAACCCTGCCCATATGCTGATCAACTCCCTTGCCGAGGTGCGCGCGGTGCTGCCCGTGGGCGCCGGCAACGACTTCCTTCGGCTTCGCCCCCACATGCTGGGGGCCGAGACCGGCTTTATCCTGCCCATTTTGGGGCGCAACATGCACGAGGAGCTCCAGGAGTTCTGCGACGAGATGCCACCGGAGCCCCTGACCGCGGTGCAGCTTTCCATGCGGGAGCTGCTGGAGAAGGTGCGCTACGCCATCGTGCACCTGGGGTATTTCCTGGGGTTTGACTTCTTGAATGTCTCCGTCTCGGACATGGGCTTCCAGCGGCTGGAGAGCGAGCGCTCCAAGCCTCTGTACAAGTACCAGGAGGACAACCTGCGGGACTACTACCGCACGGCCGGCTTCAACGCCCTGGACGAGATCCTGCTTTTCATGGAGGAGAGGGAGGAGCATTTCGCGGAGTGGAAGCTCAGCCCCCAGTGGACCGTCTTTCGCCAGATGCTCATCCCCACCGCCCGGGAGTTTGACCGGATGGTGCATATCGGGGGAAGCAGGCTTACCTTCCTGCGCCTTAGGCCCCACATGTCCCATGTGGAGACCACCCGGATCCTGCCCCTACTGGGCAGGGAGATCTACGCGGAAATCAAGACCTCGCTGCTGCTGGCGGAGCCTGCGGCCAAGGTCGTGGCCATCCTGGAGCCCATCCGCCAGGCGGTGGCCTTCCTCTCCTCGGCCCTTTTGATGGAGGAGTCCGGGGCGGACCTTTCGGAGCGGGGCCTCTACTTTTACTCCACCATGCAGAATTTCTTTGACAATAGAAAGAGCGGGCCGGCGGATGCCGAGCGCATAGCGCTGCTTGTGGCCCGAAACCGCCAGATCGGGAAGAACTTCCTTTTGCAGGTGCGTCAGATCCTTCTGGACAACCCCCTGGACTGGCCCGGGGCGGCGGTGCCCCTGGAAGGGCAGTTCCGGCGGGACAACACGGGTAAGAAGACTTTCTGGGCTTAAGGGGTTGTGATATGCAGCAGATCCTAATCAAATACCGCCCCATCAGTTGGCTTCCCCTGGAGCGCTCTCTGAAGGGGAGTTTTCCCACTAGCTGGGAGGAGCTCTCTCCCGATCAGTTCACGGCCCTGGCCACCCTATCAAGTGAGAATTCCATCCCGGAGCTGGTAACCCTTTTCACGGGGCTGCCCCAAAAGGTGGTGCGGCGGATGGATCCCTACCAGCTGGCCCGGATCTGGTGGATCACCGACTGGGTTCATTCGGAAACTTCCTGCAACCGGCTAATGATCCCCCGCCTGGGCTTTGGCCTTACCGGACCAAAGCCGGGCCTAAGGGGCATGAGCTTTGGCCGTTTCATCTTCTGCGACATGGCCTTCGAGGCCTTCCAGGAAAAGGGGGAGTCGCAGGACCTGCACCGTTTCCTGGGATCGCTGTACCTTCCCGAAGGGTTCAGGTTTGCCGGTGAGCTTCCCGGGGCTTCCCTGCCCCTTATTCAAAAGGTGCCGGAGCGCACCTGCCGGGCGATCCTTTTCAATTACACGCTGGTGCGCCGGTGGCTGGCCCAGCGCTACCCGCTGCTGTTCTCCCTTTCCGAAGGGGAAGAGGCGGACTCTTCCGGCGAAAAACCTTCCCCGAAACCCCACAACGCCGGATCGTGGATCCGGGTGTTCGATTCCCTGGTGGGAGAGGACATCTCCCGGCACCAGGAGTATGCCGACATCCCGCTACACAACGTGCTGCGCTATTTGACGGCAAGGACCAAGGAGAACATGAAAAAACGATGATGCTATGAATTTTTCAGATCTGGTGGAATATTTCCGGGGGGTGGCCCAAAGGCACGTGGAGATCCGGCACTCGGAGAGTGAGAAGCATTTTTTCCGTTTCGAGGTGGACGAGGTATTGGCCGGCATCAACCGCACGGACGCCTGCTTCCCCATGCTGGTACTTGAAGGATATAGTTTTGATTTCACGGACCACAAGAGCGACAACCTGATCAAGAACCGCTCCGGGGCCTTTATCCTGCTGGGGCAGATCACCGACCAGACCGATCACCAGGAGCTTCACCGGGTGTGGGACGCCCTGGAACAGATCGGGGATGATATCATCGCCCGCATCCGCCATGACAAACAGAGCCGGGAGGTGCCCGTGGTGAGGGATTTCGAGCTGGGGTCGGTGCAGGCCAGCCTTTTAATCAACGCCTTTGGCAACAACGCGGGGATCCGCTACACCTTTACCATCAGCTCCCCGCAGCCCGGGGAGGTAAACCCCGTCAGATGGCTGGACTGAATCCCCTGGTGCTCTCAAACGAGCCGCTTTCCATGTGGGAGATGCATGAGCTGAACATGGCGGTCTTGAACTGGATCCCCAAGGTACGCACCCGTTTGACCAGCTCCGCCCGCCAGTTCCAGCACGGGAAGGACAAATCGTTCATCATCCGCAAGCGCCGCTCGGGCAAGCAGAAGGAGAGCAAGCTGTTTTTGAGCGTGAACTCCCGCGTCCACAAGGATTTTGGGGCCATCGACGGGGTGGGATTCCTTTTCGAGCGGCACGGAGTGTTCGTGCACAAAGGGGTGGGTCGGGGCTACAAAGCCGATGGGACAGTCTCCGTTAAACACCCTTCCGGAAATCCCCGGCAGCCGGTGGAGTGGTTCAATCCGGTGGTGAACAAGCATATACCGGAGCTGGCCGACCGGTTGGCGCAGATCAGCGCGGATGCAGTGCTGAATGCGGCGAGGCTGAGGATTGTATAGATCTGATTTATAAGGTCTGTTAAATCTTTAATAAAAATTTCACTCACGGTTGATACATTTTGTCGGGGCGGATTTCGGATAGCGTTCTTGTCTGAAGGGCATGGAATTGCGATGCTAGAATCCGCAGTTGGCGTACCACCGAAACCCACCATAAAATATGTACCTTATTGGCGGTAGTTATTATTTCTTCGTATAATTTTCTCTTAATAAGATAGATGATAAGTCATTGAAACATTCTTTCACAACTCTATTCCTGTATCTTTCTTCAACAACGGAATTATATTCATCAATTCGATACAATATTTCTTGACACGATTTTAAGAAGATTTGTTTGTCTTGTTCGTTTAATAATCTAAAATAGTGGTCATAAAATATAGAATAGTTTCTCGCAACTTTAATTGGATAATGTCTGTTTCTATTTTTATCACTCCTATTTCTTAGTATTTTATGTGCCTTCAAAAATTGTGGCATACAAGATTCTAAATCACCATTATAAATCTCGTTTTCAATTAAATGCCTTGCATAATGGTTGTCAATTTGGAAAGTATCAAAATCTTCCTTTTTTCTGGCCCAAGAGTAGGCTGTTTCAAAAAATTGGTCTGCGACTTTATAATCCCTTATTTCGAGACGCGCCATGGCATACTGCAACCAAAAGAAAGGACTAGTCTTAGCAAAACCGGTATAATTTATTTCTTCAAAAAACTGAATAACTAATCGTCTGTAATCCTTATGTT
>CAYRHB010000121.1:0-10456 GCA_964424035.1 uncultured Leptolinea sp. | reverse complement strand
ACATAGGACATTTCTATTTAGCCAATAATAGGACATTTCTACTTAGCCTTGACAGGAATTGCCTGTCTAGATTCCCAGAATCAAATGCTGAATTTTCTTGTCATTTCTGCGTATTGGTCTTATAATATCGGAACTCTTGGGGCGGATAGCTCAGTTGGTTAGAGCACACGGTTGACATCCGTGAGGTCGTAGGTTCGAGCCCTATTCCGCCCACCAGATATCTGATCGCCAATTGGCGATCTTTTTTTTATTCCGATTCTTTTCTGCTTCGTTCTATTATCAATTAGGTTTCTTTTTCCTTCCATACTTTCATTGCTTTGTAAAATAATTCTTGTATATTCCGAATACTTTACAAATATAACTGGTCTGTTCACATTGATCAGTCAGAAATAGTATTGCCAGTACATCCTCGATATCGGGAACAAATCCAAACAGTTTTGCGTCTTCTAATTGCGTTATACAATTATTCTGTGCACGTTAACGAAAGAGGATGCTGCCATGAAAAAATTCCTGATTTCTTCCCTGTACCGGATTTCAATTTCGCTTGTTATTGTGGCCATGATTTTTCCGCTTGAGGGATGCAATTTTCCAATTCAACCCACACCAACAATCAACGGGCAGCATATTCCTGTAGAATCCGATTCAACTCAAGCTTCAGGAGACCAAACCCCAATGCCTGAACCCGTCGAATCTCAGCCCCTGTCAATTGGCGAAGGAGCGGCAAATCCCTCCCCATCTCCCGTAGTGCCTTCAGTTGTCAGCGAACCCTTGTCGGATATTGAGGTGGACAATATTCTTACCCGTTTGCCCGCCCTGCCACCGGAAGAAGACAAACAATCCGATTTCCAATTGGCTGGCGATCTTTTACCTCCTCCTCGAACCGGTGAAACCGTTCAACAACCATTCCCACCTCAAACAGGGTCTGAAACGATTGAAACCTCTTCATCCAGCGAACCTCTTCAAGTACTTCGTTTTTCTCCTGAAGGGGAAATCCCTATCGCGCCATTTATTAGTATCACTTTCAATCAACCAATGGTTCCAGTTGCTACTCTCTCTGAACTTCAGAAACAAGATATTCCTGTCCAGGTTACTCCGGACCTCAATGGTACATGGCGCTGGGTGGGAACGAAAACACTCACCTTCAATTATGATTCCAAATTGATCGACCGGCTTCCAAAATCGACCGAGTTTTCTGTAACCATTCCCGCAGGAACCGAATCACAAACAGGGGGAGTTTTACAGGAACAAGTCCATTGGACATTCACTACGCCACCGGTAAAACTTATTTCCAAATATCCGGATGGAATTTCACAACCTCAAAATCCTCTTGTTTTTTTGGAATTTGATCAACGCATTGATCCACAAGCTGTACTCGCAACCCTGGCTCTATCAGCCGGGGGAAAACAGGTTGCCACCCGTCTGGCTGCAGATGAAGATATCAAAAACAACGCACAGGTATCTCTACGTGTAAAAAATGCTCTTGAGGGTCGATTTATGGTTTTCCGCCCTGTTGATCCTCTTCCGCTGGCAACGAATATATCTGTAGCCATCGGTCCCGGTACCCCATCAGCTGAAGGACCTCTTAAATCAGCCGACACGCAATCCTTTAGCTTCGCCACTTACTCACCTTTTAAGGTTACAAATCACGGATGCTCATGGGGATCAAAAGAGTGTCCTCCCCTGACGCCGCTTTTTATTCAATTCAATAATCCCATTGATTCAGACGCTTTTCAAGACGGGATGTTAAAAATTGATCCTGAAATTCCAGGTGTTTCGGCGAATATCAGCGGCAGTATGATTACTATTAGAGGCGAAACCAAGGGGCGCACAACATATATCGTAACAGTTGGAGCTGAAATGCGGGATATTTATGGGCAAAAGCTGGGGAAGGATACAACGCTTAGTTTTAAAATAGGTGCGGCGGATAAAGTATTGACCGGTCCAGACCAAAGCTTTATTACCCTGGACCCCGCGACCGGCGATCCTGTTTTCTCTGTCTATTCCATTAATTATTCAAAGCTTGATGTTCAAATTTTTAATGTACAACCAGCTGATTGGCCTGACTTCCGAATATATCTTCAGGAATATCGCAGAACAGATAAGGTTATTCCCATTCCCGGTAGAAAAGTTTTTGATAACACGATAGATGTCCAATCCATTCCAGATTCATTGACACAAACAGACATAAAATTGAAGGATTATCTGGGAGGAGAAACGGGGCAGCTGATTGTGATTGTAAAACCTCATCTTGGTCTTTTTGAGAAAGATGAATACTGGCGGACAATACAAACCTGGGTACAGGTTACACATATCGGCCTTGATGCAATGGTAGACAGCAGTAACCTCGTTGCCTGGACGACCGACCTTCGTGATGGTTCTCCGTTGGAAGGCTCAATCATCCAATCCAATGTGGATACGGGAAATCCAGTGACGGATAAAAATGGATTGGCAACATTTAATATTCCCAATGGAAGCATATATCTGACCGCATCAAACAGCAATGATATTGCGATGCTTCCTCGGTCAACAAGTTACTGGGGTGATGATGCATGGAAATCTGTTCCTTTGACAGATGAATTGCGCTGGTATGTATTTGATGATCGCCAGATGTACAAACCCGGTGAAGAAGTACATGTCAAGGGTTGGCTGCGGCGAATTGGGAATGGACCCCTTGGAGATGTCAGTCTGCCGGGATCTGATGTCAAATCATTGTCCTATCAAATTTTTGAACCTCAGGGAAACGACATTGGCTCAGGTACAGTTGATGTTAATCCCCTGGGTGGGTTTGATCTTGCCTTTACCATCCCGTCAGAAACCAATCTGGGACAGGCACAATTATTCTTTAATGCGGTTGGTCCCCTGACCAATCTATATAGTACAAATTTCACCCATTATTTTCAGATACAGGAGTTTCGACGCCCTGAATTTGAAGTATCAGCCAGAAATGATACTCCCGGGCCATATTTTGCCGGGGAAACAGCTGTGGTAGCCGTGGAAGCCAGCTATTATGCTGGAGGTGCTTTACCCAATGCGGATGTTACCTGGCAGGTATCTCAAAATTCCGCCAACTATAATCCCCCGAACTGGCCGGAATTCACATTTGGATCCTGGACACCCTGGTGGATGTTCAGTAGCAATGGTGAATGGGATTATGGCAATGGTATAGAACCAAAGATGTATTCAGGTAAAACTGATTCTTCTGGAACACACTATTTAAACATTACTTTTGAAAAAAGCCAGAACATGACTCCGGTCAATGTATCAGCTCAAGCCACTGTTATGGATGTAAATCGCCAGGCGTGGACAGCTACCACCAATTTACTTGTGCATCCGGCTTACCTTTATGTTGGTTTACATAGCGACCGCTATTTTGTTGAGAAGGGCATTCCACTGAAGATCGATGTTATCGTCACTGACCTTGATGGCCAATCCGTGGAAGATCGTTCAGTAGAAGTACAGGCAGCCCGCATGGATTGGAAATACAAAAATGGGCGGTGGACTGAAGTTCAGGCTGATGTTCAAACCTGCAGTATTGCATCCGGACTGGAACCGGTACAATGTGAATTTCAGACACCTGTAGGCGGATCGTACCAAATCTCAGCCATTGTTGCAGACGAAAAGGGTCGTAAAAACAAGACTGACATTACCCGTTGGGTAAGCGGTGGGAAACGTCCGCCTGCCAGAAAAGTGGAGCACGAAGAGATCAGTCTGATTCCAGACAAAGAAACCTATCAGCCGGGAGATATTGCTGAAATCCTTGTTCAGCCGCCTTTTTACCCTGCTGAAGCTGTATTAACTGTCAGCCGCAGCGGAATTCTCTACACAGAGCATTTCCAAATTGAGGCTGAAACAGCTACCCTTAAAATACCTGTTGAAAACACCCATATTCCAAACATAAATATCCAGGTGGATATAGTTGGCTCCACACCCCGCGTAAATGATGCCGGTGAAGCCATACCGGATGTGCCTGATCGACCTGCCTACGCGACCGGTAATCTGAATCTAAAAGTTCCTCCCCTATCACGTACATTGGATCTTTCTGCTATTCCTCAAGAATCCGAACTGGAACCCGGTAATCAGACAACTGTTGATATTCTCTTGAAGGATAGTCAGGAAAAACCAGTTTCAAACGCCGAAGTATCTCTGATCGTAGTTGATGAGGCGATTCTTTCTCTCACCAACTATACGTTGGATGATCCTGTTTCCATCTTTTATTCCAATCGACCCAATGGATATACAAATTATTACAGCCGTTCAAGCATTATTCTGGTCGACCCATTATCCCTTGCTCAGAATGCTTCCCGTGAAGTTATGGAGAAAGGAATGATTGCTGATATGGCTTTGGGCGCTGCTCCTTCTGCCACCATGTCAGAGGCATTGCCTGCAGCCGCACCCATGGCAGAAGCGGAGGAAGCTCAAGGAGTATCTCAAGCGCAACCTATACGCATACGGTCAGATTTTAATCCATTGGCTGCCTTCTCACCTGTGGTTATGACTGATTCTACCGGTCAAGCCAGTGTATCCGTCAAGGTTCCGGATAATCTGACCCGCTATCGCGTTATGGCTGTGGCGGTTTCGCCGGATGGAAAGCAATTTGGAGCTTTTGAATCAAATCTGACCGCACGACTTCCATTAATGGTCCGTCCTTCAGCCCCGCGGTTTCTCAATTTTGGTGATGAATTTGAACTTCCTATTGTTATCCAAAATCAAACCGATACCGATATGCGGGTTGATGTAGCGCTCCGCGCCTCAAATCTTGAATTCACAGCCGACCGTGGGAAACGTGTAACGGTCCCGGCTCGTGACCGCATAGAAGTTCGTTTCCCGGCTAAAACAAAATCAGCCGGCCAGGCGCTATTCCAGGTGGCTGCAATTTCAGGTGATTTTGCTGACGCAGCAACAATCGCACTTCCCGTGTATACACCGGCTACGACAGAAGGCTTTGCTACTTACGGAGTTATTGACGAAGGTACAAACTATCAACCTGTTCTATCGCCAACAGATGTTTTCCCTCAATTCGGTGAATTGGAGATTACAACCTCATCTACGGCATTACAGGCACTCACAGATGCCGTTCTTTACCTCGTAGCCTATCCATTTGAATGCAGTGAACAACTTTCCTCCAGAGTACTGGGTATTTCATCCCTGCGGGATGTATTAACGGCTTTCCAGGCCAGCGGACTTCCTTCTCCTGCAGATATGGAATCAGCTGTCCAACGAGACATCACCCGCCTTCAGGGGATGCAAAATAGTGACGGTGGTTTCCCGTACTGGAGACGCGGGCAGGAATCCATTCCGTTTAATACTATTCACGTCGCTCATGCAATTCAGCGGGCAAAATTAAAGGGGTTTGATGTACCCCAGGAAGTCCAACAAAAAGTGCTTGCCTATCTTCAAAAAATAGAAAGATACTATCCAGAGTATTACAGCCAAAGGACACGTTGGACCCTATCATCCTATGCGCTATATGTTCGCGATCTGATGGGAGATAAAGACATTCAGAAAGCGGCTTCTCTAATTGATGAAGCCGGACTGGAAAACTTAAGCCTCGATGCGATTGGCTGGCTATGGAAAGTTCTCCTTGATTCCCCGGAACAACAGGAAAAGATTGACAGCATTCAGCGCTATGTTGGGAATCACATAGTTGAGACCGCCGGTGCAGCCAATTTCACTACTGTGTATGATGACCAAAATTATCTTCTTCTTGGTTCAAACCGCAGGACCGATGCCATTCTCCTTGAATCACTGATTACGGATAATCCCCAATCTGATCTCATTCCGAAGATCGTAAATGGGCTTCTGGCGCATCGGCAAAAAGGCCGGTGGGGTAATACACAGGAGAACGTCTTCGTTCTGATCGCCCTTGATAAGTACTTCAACGTATTCGAAGCCAAGACTCCTGAATTTGTGGCAAAGATCTGGTTGGGGGATCAGTATGCCGGCAGTCACAACTACAGCGGATATTCCACGGAATATCAAACCTCAACAATACCCATGAGTTATCTGATGGATGCAATTCCTGCGGGGGAATCACGGGATCTGGTGATTCATAAAGAAGGGACTGGCCGTTTGTACTACAGACTTGGCTTGGATTACGCGCCTACTGACCTCACGCTCGATGCATTGGATATGGGCTTTGTTGTGGAACGTCGCTATGAAGCGATTGATGATCCTTCTGATGTTCGGCGGGATGCTGCTGGAATATGGCATATAAAAGCAGGAGCTAAAGTCCGGGTTTTATTGACAATGGTTGCAGACAATCGCAGATACCATGTAGCACTTGTAGACCCACTTCCCGCGGGTCTTGAGATTATCAATCCTGAACTGGCGATCACCGGAAAAGAAGGTGAAACATCCGGAACGAGGACGTCCGGTTACAACTGGTGGTGGCATTGGAATTGGTTCAATCATCAGAACTTGCGCGATGAGCGCGCCGAAGTATTCACGCCCCTTCTTTGGGATGGGGTATATGACTATTCATATACTGCCCGTGCCACGACACCCGGAAGATTTGTTGTGCCACCAACCAAAGCAGAGGAAATGTATTCCCCTGAGGTGTTCGGGCGTAGTGCCAGTGATATAGTAATTGTGGAGTGAAATTTATTAAATAATTTCAAACATCTCCGTGAACAAACAGGCCGGTTGTTCCGGCTTGTTTGTTCTCAATAGATCATTCCAATCACGGTACTACCAATCAATGCAGCAATGGTACCTATGGTAAGTGTATTGAGAATGTAATTTCGATCTTGCGGGTCATCTTCCCGAAGGTAAAAAGGGACAACAAATGGAGCTGGCAAAATAGCCATTATCAATACAGCCGCTTCAAATACCCGATCAAGCCCCAAGAATTGTTTGATTACCAAATAATTGAATACCAATGCCAGGCTGATCCAGATTAACAACCTTAGAATAACTGTCTGCAACGGTTTTACCAGTTGCCCTTTTTCAAATGTTAATCCATATCCAATTACGATAGCTACAAGAGGTGTTGTTAAACCGGCCAGAATATCTGCGGTGGCCAGTAAGCTGGAAGTAATTGGGCTGGTTGTAAACAACCGGTATATTCCTGTTATATTGAAAACAATTCCCGCAAGAATACCGATAATGACCGGTGATTTTAGGAACTTAATGAATGTTTTACCTGGATCAAATTTCACACCCCGTAAATTTTCAAGCCTTGTTACCAGAACGAAAAATACAAAAATAACCTGCCCCAGATCCACAACGGCAAACTTCGGGATATTGTCTTTTCCATACATGGTTCCAAATATTGCGTATCCAAGCATACCCGCTTCAAAACCGGCTATCAAAAACGATGAGTAAACTGAATTCATTCCCGGAATAGATAGACTTTTTGATGAAAGTATCATTACCAATGTACAGGCAAGGAAAACAGTAATTACAATTAACAGGTAGCGAACTTCAAATACCATGGTTGAAAACGCAATAAAGAGCAAAAGTGGTAATGTAATATTGACAACCAGCTTTTGAAAATCATCTATGGTACTTTTCTGAATTATTTTAGCCTGCCTGATCAAAATTCCCAAAACAACGAGTAGAAGAACCGGTAAAATTGAAACTATAGTTTGCATGATCTCAAAAATTCCTCTCTCATATCACTTTGTTTGTTGCCTAGTTTCTTTAAAACATCTTATTTTCAAACTCAATTTGGTATTTTTGCACTCAATTCATTTATTAGCTTTTCCACTTCAAATCCCATCTTTTCTCCTACATCTTGAATACTTTGTAAACCGCTCAATCCCAACGATTTATAGACAAGACCGATATCAGTATTTATTTCTTCAATTGCCCAGGCAGCTTTTCGATAAGCCCAAATTTTATACTGAGGTCCTCCATAAATTTCAATATGATATGAAGTATCAGCCAACCTTTCAGCTATACGCTTATTGAGAGTAAATTTATCCCCCGCAATTATCGGACGGGGAATACGATCTCGAATACCGAATTCCTTGCAGATAATATTGATTTGTTGTGCGATCTGGTTCCAATTGTAATTCGAAGGCTCATAACTGCCGTTTGGATACCAGTGCCTGTATGAATCCATCAGATCAGGAGATA
Organism: uncultured Leptolinea sp.; assembly: GCA_964424035.1. GTDB lineage: Bacteria > Chloroflexota > Anaerolineae > Anaerolineales > Anaerolineaceae > Leptolinea. The sequence continues at coordinate 2,377 of CAYRHB010000121.1, read as the reverse complement.
TTCGTTCCAGATGTCTATAGAAATAATCTTTTTGTTTGTCAGCCAATGTTAGACCACCGGCAAGAACAAACTGACCACCATTATCCGCTGTCCAACGAACTACAGCATTGATATTGGTCGTATCATCGCAAATGCCTGGAAGAACAGGCATAAAACAAGTACCGGTTAATATTCCGGCATCTGCAAATTCCCGCATTGCTTTAAAGCGTTGTTCCACTTTCGGAGCCAGGTTCTCCATTCTCGACGCGATATTATGATTGGGAGAGTCTGGTGTGCTGATGATACTAAATGCAACAACTGAAGGTGTTTGTTGATTGATCTTTATTAGTAAATCAAGATCACGTAACACAAGTGGAGATCTTTCCAAAATAAAAACAGGAAAACCCATATCAAGGCATACTTCCAAAATTTGCCTCGAGATGCCGAACTTTCGTTCAGCAGGCTGGTAATCACAGCAAAAAACAAGATCTACAGGTTTATGGGTTAATGCTCTTCGTAATAGAGCAGCCGCATTCTCCTTCACCTTTATGGTTCTGGAAAATTCGTCCGGACTATCATATGGGGAATATTTTGTTTCCCTGCTGTAGCAGAAAAAACAACCGTGTTGGCATCCTATATACGGATGGACAGAATACCTTGTCCAAAACCAGTGATCTGGATGTTTATGCCTGTTCAATATTGTCTTCGGTTGATATTTGTTGAACTGTGTTTGATCGTTCATGAAGCAGTTCCCATACATTTTTCTCTTAGATCAACCGGGAGATATTTCATTGCCTTCCTCTGCATCAGAGCAGAATGCGGCTTCTTATTTTGGATCATCAACCATTCTGAAACTTCATACGGGTAATACTTTCCCAGTGTCTTTAGGCCCCAACCAATCCCTTTTACGGCATCCACGTTCTTTTCGCCATACATTGGTTCAATAAATTCAAGCAAGTTGGTCACCTGCATGGCATAAATTTCTCGTCCATGAGCTTGTTTGGCCCAATAATGTATGGCTACCCCCGTCATTCGTCGAACCCATCGATTGGGATCTACCCGCCAAGGTCTGATCAGGTTCAACGTTTCGTCAAACCCAGACAATAAAGCCGGACCTGGCACTCTCTCCCCGAATATATCCGTTCCATACCAGGTATCAGCCTGAATGGTATAAAGACGGGTTTGCTTTATTGCATATACTGGATTGTTCTTGAAAAGCACCCGAAGCGCGCTCGCAATAACAACCCATCCGCCCATAGTTCTCTCACTGGCTAATTTGTAAATAAAATGCGGATTTGATTCTGATATTTCGGCGCCAATTTTTTCCCCAATAATATCCAATAAACGGAATGCTGTTTTTGTCTGGAGAACAGGCAGAATTTCTTTTTCAGCTTCGATATATTCCCCAACACGGAGAAATTCACTGATTCTGTCGGCAATAATTCTGGCGTCACTGGTTTTCATCTTATTATCTCTGTTAAATATATTTTTATTTCTGTCCGTTATCGAAACTGGTGAATTTCCTGATTACCATACCTGATATATATGTCATAATTTGTCATATTAATAATACAACTTGTTCTTTTTTTCTTTTTTCCCCAGTTCCTTAAAAATCGTATCAAATAAGACGTTTTTAAATCCGGTTATTCTTGCCCCACAGTGACATACAGAAATGCAGGCAAAGCAGCGAATACATTTCTTTTCATCGACTTTTAGCGTTTTGGGATCAATGGCACCAACCGGACAACTTTCAACACAAAGTCCACACTCATGACATTTACCAATAATTATAGTAGGAGTTGATACCAAAAATCTTGTTCCCCGTTCCGGAAATCTTTGAACCGCCATAGGGATCCTTGACTTTGGTATAACAATTGGCTGCAAATTCTTATCATTACATTTCATCGAAATTATCTTTCCAAATCGATACGCATCTGATAGATCATCTTTAGTAGGGCGTCCAAGACTTACGCTATTGAACGAATTTGCAAAAGTGTGTTGCCCAACAAAGGCTCCTGCGCCGATTAGGACAAAATTATCATTTTTGGCAATTTTCTCAAATTGCTTGAGGCTAATTCCTGTGTCTATATTTCCAAAAGTAGATAGAACCACCAGTGGACCGCCCCGACCATTCAACCTCTCAAAATAACTATGTATAAATCCCGGTATTCGTTCCCCGTGAACCGGAGAAGCCAGAATGGCGATATCTTATTTGATTTCGACTATTTCTTCTCGTTGATGTGGCTTAGTAATATTTAAAAGACTTGTTCGACAGTTTAATCCCCTTGCAAATTCCTCGACAATCTTCTGTGTTGTTCCGGTGGCAGAAAAATACCGGATGTCGTTGGTGTAACATATTTTCTGTAAATTGAAGAACCTTAACAAAAGAGGTGAGTCA
>CAYRHB010000120.1:0-10542 GCA_964424035.1 uncultured Leptolinea sp. | reverse complement strand
TTAATAGGACATTTTAACTTTGCCAGTTTAGGACTCTACTACTTTGCCCCTACACATCGTTCTACACCTTTCTGCAAGAAAGGAAAAGTAATGTATAATAATGTACAGGCAGACCTTAAATTTTTTCTGTAGTTTTTCTACAGATTGCCTTCTACTTTGAAACATTTTGGTTTTTCAGAATCATCCCTCCCGGATTGGGAGTAGAAGTTGGTAGCATGATCGCACTGAACAGGGTCTTTCGTATGGCTTGCTTTTCCAATGATCCTGCGAAGGCAGAAAATTGGGAAAGGTTACCCAGACAAACCGGACTGATTTCTGTTTCATAACAGACTTCCAACCTGCTCATCTATATACCGGGGGCATCAAACGACAGGAAGACATACCTGTTCTTTTATATGTCTGAAATATCACAAAGTTTTCAGTAGAGGTGGTCGGCTGAACACGAAATCTGGTGTATTTCATGCCGCGAATTACCGAACTGAAAGTTCAAAAACGAAACCCGAACCGTCTTAATGTTTTTCTTGACGGTGAATTCGCGTTCGGGGTTGAGCGGATCGTGGGTGCCTGGCTACGTGTCGGTGATGAGATCGACCGTGAAAAGATTGAAGCCTTGCTTCATAAAGATGAAATCGAAAAGGCATATATCAGAGCATTAAGACTGACCAATATTCGTCCCCGCGCAGTTCATGAAATAGAAATTCGACTCAAACAGGCTGGCTTTGGAGAAAATATCATTTCCCCTGTGATAGACCGTCTACAGAAAGCCGGTTTGTTAAGTGACAGGGAATTTGCCCATGCCTGGGTGGAGAACCGGTGCACATTTCGTCCACGTTCCAAACGTGTTCTGGTATTGGAATTGCACCACAAAGGTGTGGCAGAAAATGAAATTCAGTCGGCAACAAGCAATCTCGACGAAGCCGCTCTCGCCTTAAGAGCTGCTGAAAAATATGCGACAAGATGCAAAGATTTGCCGTTTGATGAATTCCGCAAGAAAATGTTTGGCTACCTCGCCCGCCGTGGTTTCGCGTATGGAACCACCATCGAGGTAATCCAAAGAACCTGGCACTCCATGCAGGTGGAAGCGGAGATCTTAATTTAAAAATGGAATTTACGAGGAAACTATGAACCTACCGGGGAACTTTGTTCCAATATTGATAATCGGTGATGTGATCGTTGTAGCGATTGCCGTTTTTATCATTGCGAAAATTGTTGCCAGCAATTTCAAGAAAGAACAACAATACAAAGCCGATAGCATTATCTCTGCGGCCAATGAGAAGTCCAAAACAATTGAGTTGGAAGCCCGTGATAAAGCGCTCAAGGTTCTTCAACAGTCTGAAGCCGAGACAACCCGCATGCGGGCTGAACATGCGACTGAAGAAGAACGCCTCCAACGGCGTCGTTCAGACCTTGACAGCCGTGTGGAACGACTGGAACAACGTGAACAGGCTTTGAACAAACGCCAGAGTGTGCTTGACCGTCGGGCGAACGAAGTTGAGAAGATGCACAACCAACAGTTGGAAGAATTGCAAAACATTGCCAAGATGACACAGGATGAAGCCCGGAACCAGTTGCTGGCTGAAACGGAAAAAGATTCACGCAATGATATGGCACGGATCATACGCCAGATCGAAGCGGAAGCCCGGGCTGAAGGTGAAAAAAGAGCCCGTGAGTTGATTGCGGATGCCATCCAGCGTGTGGCATCTGACCATGTGGCTGAAGTAACTTCATCTGTCGTAACGCTTCCCAATGAAGAAATGAAGGGGCGCATCGTTGGACGTAATGGCCGGAATATTCGTGCTTTTGAGCAGGCGGCCGGTGTTGATGTCATCGTGGATGACACACCTGAAGCGGTAACAGTCTCATGTTTTGACGCTGTCCGGCGTGAAATTGCCCGCCGCGCCCTCGCGCGTCTCATCCTGGACGGCCGTATCCACCCGGCACATATCGAGAAAGTCTTAAACGATGAGCAGCGCCTGGTGGACAAGGATATTGAAGAAGCCGGTGAACAGGCAGCCTATGATGCCGGTGTTGCCGGATTGCACCCCGAAGTTACCCGTATGCTCGGTCGGTTAAAATACCGTACATCCTACGGGCAAAACCAGCTCGCCCATGCTGTTGAAGTGTCCAAACTGGCTGCGGTGATCGCCGCCGAATTGCAGGCAAATGTTGAAATCGCCAAAGCCGGTGGATTGTTGCATGACCTGGGCAAAGCCATGGATCATAATACAGAAGGTACCCATGCCATGATCGGCGCTGAATTTGCCAAACGGTACGGGGTAAATGCCAAAATCGTCAACTCGATCGCATCCCACCATCACGAAGCTGAACAGGATTCTGTTGAAGCGGTCATCGTTGAAGCCGCCGATGCGATCAGCGGTGCCCGTCCCGGCGCCCGCCGTGAAGACCTTGAACAATACATCAAACGTTTGCGTGCGCTGGAAGAAGTGGCCAACTCATTCAAGGGTGTCTCACAGAGCTATGCCATCCAGGCAGGCCGTGAAGTCCGGATTATTGTGCGTCCCGAAGAGATTGATGATCTGGCAAGCACCAAAATGGCCAAAGATATTGCCAAACAAATCGAAGAAACCATGCAATACCCCGGACAGATCAAGGTCACAGTCATCCGCGAAACCAGGTCGACTGAATTCGCAAAATAACCACAACAGTAGAATTATGAATGGCTGTTCCGAGATTATCCGGAACAGCCATTTTAATTCAGGTACGGGTTATATTCGACTTCCTCATCCACTGAAGTGGCGTCTCCGTGACCGGAAAAGATCAAGGTATCACCCGGCAAGGTTAGAATCCGGGTATATATACTTTTTAGTAAAGCCTCAGGGTCAGCACCGGGAAGGTCGGTCCGACCAACACTTTGTTTGAATATCAGATCTCCAGTAAAAACAACATGGCTGTCAACTGAATAGAATGCTACATGCCCGGCACTATGTCCGGGGGTGTACAAAACCTGTATCGGATTCCCGGCAATGGACAGTGATTGTCCATCTATCAAAAACCCACCAGGTTTGGGAAAATCAGGAATGTCATAGCCAAAATCAACCCCCAGGCCTCCGGTTAAATACAGGTCTACATCTTTCTGATGAAGAAAAACCGGGATTTCTTTTTTACTGGCTTTCAATAGATCGGGAATCCCAATGAAATGGTCAAAATGACCGTGAGTGAGCCAGATCCCATCCAATGCCAGATTCTCTTCCTGTATTTTTTTAATTACCGGAAAGGGATCAAAACTCGGATCAATAATCACAGCATTATGCCTGTCATCATCCCATAGCAAATAGGTATTGTTGGCAATCGGACCCAGTATAAACGCCTCGATCTGAAGTGTCATTTGATGATATATAACTCCCTGGGCAAATCAGATAATGAGCGGGAGCCAGTATCTGTGACAACCACGTCATCTTCGATACGGACGCCATATTTTCCCGGAAGATAAATACCGGGTTCCACAGTATAGACCATACCGGGGGATAGTAACCCGCGATTCTCTCCGTACATATAAGGGGTTTCATGGGCTTCCATTCCCAATCCATGACCGGTGCGGTGGGTGAAATAGTCTCCAAAACCATCCTTGCGTATTTCTTCCCGGGCGGCTCGATCCACATTCCCGGCTGGAATACCCGGCCGGCCGGTTTTTCTACCGGCTTCATTTGCCCGCAATACACTCTCAGCGATCTGTATCTGCTCCGGTGAGGGTTCTCCTAATACCAGAGTTCGTGTCAGGTCTGAGGCATATCCGTTGTAACTGGCTCCCCAGTCAACAACAACCAGGTCACCTGTCTGCAATTGCCGCTCTGAGGGAACAGCATGCGGATTCGCGCTATTGGGACCGGAGGACAGGATCACCTGGAATGGAAGTTCCGGATCCGATCCCATTTTCAACAACAGGGTGGTCAACTCATTGGCGAGGGCTTTTTCAGTTGTGCCGGGTTCAACTATGGGCAGCATGGCTCGAAATGCTTTCTGGGCGATATCGACTGCAATTTGCATTGCCTCTATTTCGGTTTGATCCTTCAATACGCGAAGCGAATCAAATATTTCACTGCCATCCACAAAATTCGTTTTCGTGGAGGCTTCCCATAAATATTGCATTTCAAGAAAACGCAGGCGGGTTGGTTCTACGGCTATTGTCCTGGCATCAATCGAGATAATTTGTAAAGCTTCCTGGAATGTTCGTTCACGATCCGCAGGATTGTCTCCAAAATACACAGCCGAACAATCGAAGGGAATATCCTGAAGTTTGGCCTTTTCCAATTCCGGAAGGATCAACACAGGGTCATGACCTGGAACAAAAATAAAAACAACCGGTCGTTCCATTAAATGGAACGAAAGACCGGTCAAATACGTAAGAGAAGCGCCAGGATTAAGAACAACTCCATCCAATTTGTGGCTTTTTATAAGGTCTTCCAGTTTTTTCAGGCGAGCTTTATACATGTTTTCACTTTTCAATGTGGTTTCACCCTTTTATGGACTTTTCACGAAGAATTTCTATACGTGCTTTGGCCAATTCCGGAAGAGCTTCCATGGGGAAGAACGGGCCATTTCCCTGAACCTTGAATGAAGCCGAGACTGAACCCATCAAGGCGGCTTCAAATGGGTCATAATTCAGGCGTAAACCTGCCAAAAAACCTCCACAGAATGCGTCTCCAGCTCCGGTTGGATCAATTATCTGAACGGGATATGCCGGAATCTCCCAGAATGTGCGGGTTACGTGTTCATATACCAGAACACCTTTATTGCCTTTTTTAATGACAACAAATTCACATCCATTGGACGCGAGCGAGATGGAAATATCCCGTAAATCCCTGGTCTTTCCTTCAAAAAGGGAATAGACATCTTCTTCAGAAGGTAGAAACGCTGTGATTCCCGCAACCACCTGGGAAATTTCATTGAAAAATACTTTATTCATATACCCGGAGGAAGGATCGATTGTTATCGTCTGAATCTGTCCCTGCCGCAGAATCCCGGGCATTATTGAATGGGTTAAGAAATCAGACGGGCAAAAATGAACCGCTGTCGCATCAAAATATTCAGATGGTATATCACCAGGGCGTAAAGTTAAAATTCCCGGTCGATTTCGTGAATCGAGTTGGATATCAGGCGTCGTATATCCAAGCAAGTTTTGAGGGAACGGGGTATCCATCTTGAGGAAAATGGATACCGGAGCAGTCCGGTTCAATAAGCCTTCGGCATCATAAGCGGCAAAATGTCTTTGATCGATTTCTTCAGGGAGCCATTTTATGCCCTCAATATCAAAGCCCCGATCTGTAACTCTTTCCAACCACTCAGCCGGATAGCCTTTTCCGGCTGCCGAAAGCAAGCCTGCAGAAGAATCCCATAATCCCAGACCACCTGCGGCAAACAAAACACTACCGGCAGGTTGATCAACAAAAACCCGTCCATCTGATGTTACGACTGTTGAACGTGTCAGGGCACCGGCCAGTAAATAACGGATTACCGGTTTGCTCATTTCGGGTTTGGATTTCATAGAGACTTTTTAAACAATAATGCAGTTTTATATATTTGGATGTTGTTGCCGGATCTGCAAATTTCTAAGAATCACCTTATGGTTTTGTACTTATATCAGCAAGCATGCGAAGTACACCAAGGACACCCATACCCACCTTTACACTATCACCGGCTGTCAATCTGGGTGACGTTTCTGTCTTCTCGGCACGCTGCATAATAATTACCGCAGCAACCAACCCTGTTAACGCGCCGACTGTCGTTCCAATTAAAAGTGTTTTTGTTTTCAGATTCATCACTAAGTTCCTCTTTACAAGGGATCAGTTTTTATAGCCGCCCAGGAAGATAAGACGTAGAGTTATCCAGAGTCTTTCCCAGATAGATAATCCAGATCGCGCTTCAATGACCGGGCGGACAGATCTGTCCGCCAGTCCGGATAATCGCGTTGATGCCAACCGGATATAGTAAATGACAACTGGCGCATATGTATTAAGTGCGCGTTTGCCATAAATAACCAACGCGATCAATCCTGCGACCAGTAAAAGGCAAAATAATCCGATCAGGAAAAATGGCAGTATCAACCAGATGGTTGCCACATGGCTCCATCTGGCTGCTGATGCAGTCCCGGTTTTTAGGGAAAGAATTGACAGGATTCCCAGAGCCAGGACCAGGATGGCTCCAATACCGACCGGCAACCAAATTTGCCAGATCACATCCTGTCTATGTTGATCCAGGATTTGCTTTTCTGTCTTTATGGTTTGCATAGATAAATTCTAGCATTAAATATCGATGGGTGTCATCCGGTTTTAAATGCTGTGACAGCATCAAGAACCTTTTCCATCTCGATTTCACCCATATCATAATAGAGGGGTAGACGAACCAACCGGTCGCTTACAGATTCGGTGACCGGCAAATCACCGGGTTTTCCTCCATATTCCTTCCCCTTCTCTGAGAGATGCAGGGGGAGGTAATGGAATACAGAGTTGATGCCGTTTTCTTTCAGGTGACCGATGAATCCCTGCCTTTGATCCAAATCAGGCAATAGCAGATAATAAATATGCCACGAGGGATCTATACCGTCGGGGACTGTTGGCATGACAATATTATTGGCGTTTGCCCATGCAGAAAGTTCATTTGCATATGTCTGCCAGATCCATTTGCGTTTTGCCTGGATCTCGTCCCAGATTTCGAGTTGTGCATAAAGAAATCCTGCCAGAATATCAGCCAGCAGGTAACTCGATCCTGCAGAGACCCAGGAATATTTATCCACCTGGCCGCGGAAAAACCGGCTGCGGTCTGTCCCTTTTTCGCGAATGATCTCGGCTTTTTCGATGAGACCGCGATCATTGATCAGTATTGCCCCACCTTCACCACAGGTAAAATTCTTGGTTTCATGAAAACTTTGAGTTGCCATACTGCCAATTGTACCCAACCAACGGTTCTTATACTTTCCAAACAGACCGTGCGCGTTATCTTCCACGACCGGAACGCCGTGCCGGTTGGCAATTTCAATGATCGTATCCATCTCACACGCAATTCCTGCGTAATGCACAGGCACAATCGCTTTCGTCCGTTCTGTGATCAGCTCTTCCAGGCGGGTTTCATCCATATTCAACGTATCCGGCCGGATATCAATGAAAACGGGTCTGGCACCGCGTAGAACAAACGCGTTGACGGTGGAAACGAACGTGAAATCAGGGATGATCACCTCGTCACCGGGTTGAATATCAAGAAGAAGCGCCGTCATTTCCAGGGCATGGGAGCAAGACGGGGTTGTTAAAACTTTGGGGACACCCAGTGTTTCTTCCAGTAAGGTGTGGCATTTTTTGGAATAATACCCGTCGCCGGAAATGTGTGACCGGCGGATCGAATCTGCCATGTACTCATATTCTTTCCCTACAATGCAGGGTTTATTGAAATCTACGATCGTTTCCGGCATAGGGTAATCCTTAATCCAATTTCTTACGAACAATCACCGTGAAATCATACAGGTCATAATCATGCAAGATTGACACATTCCGTGAGAAGTTGCGTTTGCAATAATCAAAGAGGAAACCGGGGTCGGCGTAATAAAGGTCAGGACGCATATGATCGGCATCGGAATATTTGGTCAAGAAATTAAAGCTCATACCACGGTCTGCCAGAGCGTTCATGGTAGTGATCGTTTTGATCACATACTCAGTCCAGGTTTCATAAGTTGATTCCAGTTTTATGTTAAAAATTCCACTGGCCACTACATAGTCACAAACCGGTAATCCTGCATCAGAGCTGGTAAATTCCACACCGGGAATTCCAGCATGCATCTCACGGCCTTTTACTACCATACCTTCCACGATATCAAAACCTACATATTTTTCCGGTTTTATGTTTCTTCCGACCAGATAATCATAAAATGACCCAAACCCGCTGCCGAAATCCAGTATTGAAAATGGACGGTCCGGGCGGTCTATAACACTGGCCAATTGAAGGAACCGTGTATCCTGCGCTCCATTCGAATTCCAATCCACACCCCGTGGTGTGGCACCGTGCTGTTCCAGCTTTCCTGCGAAATAATCACAGATCTGATTCATATCGATAGGATTTTCAGTCATTTGTATTCCTTCACCGGCTAAAAGTTCTTAACGTTTCATCGCCCATCATAAACAAGGTATCCAGGATGGAAACCTGTGGGTCGAAAGGCGGATAAAGTTGTGTATACTCCGGGTAATCATACTCCATGTAATGTAATCTTATTCCGGCATCCTCGAATAATGTGTTATCGATATAATCTCTGGCTGAAGGACCGGAGAAATACTCAGTTGCACCTACCTTCTTGAGAATGGATACCAACCTGTCCGTTTTTGTCCCTTCAACACCTTCAATTTCTGAAGAGCGCAGAAATCTTGTCCGGTCAATGCCGATGGTTCTGGCTAACCGGATCGTTGTTTCTATCGTAAAGTCAGCCAGCATCTCCGGCTTTGATGAATAAAACTCCTCGACCATATCAGCGTATTTTTTGAAATATGGAGCTTTTGAATACGCCAGACGGATGGAATTCCAATGGTCCTGGTTCCAGGGCCTATCCCAAACGATCTTGATATCATTGATCGGAATATGCTCTGTCTGGGCGCCACGGTTAAAGACCGGTATGGTCAACCAGATGGGACCTGTGGAGGTCTTAATTCGATTCCGGTTTCTCCATCCGCGCTTATCGTATTGGACATCATCATAGAACACAAATAGATCGGATGTTAATATCTGGTCAAAGTATCCCCGCCACGGGATGTAGGATGGCTGCAAGATCACTACCTTCAAGAGTCAGTATCCCCGGTATTCTTCGTGGTTTCAGAGATTACATAGGTGGGACGTTCCATACTCCGGTCAAAGATTCTTGCCAGGTATTCACCGAAAATACCCAACGCGAAAAGTTGGGTTCCTGAAAAAATGGCGATCATGGATGCGAGAAACGGAAAACCCGGAATGCTCCCTGCCCTGAAATATACATATAACACATATACAAGGACTACAACGCCCAAAAAGGTAAATATAAATCCCAGATAATTGGTCATCCTTAATGGAACTGTGCTGAATCCGGTAAGGATCAACATGGCTTGTGAAACCAGTTTCCGGAAATTGTAATTGGACTCCCCCGATTGCCGCGGATTTTCTTCCACCTGAACGGTGGAAAAGCGGGTCGTTCCCCAGGAGAGAAGAACATCCAGTATCACCGTGGGGCTCTGGAATAGGTCAGATGCGCGCCTGAGATCCGTTCTGAAAGCCCGGAAAGCACCAATATCCCGGATGGACGGAATACCCATCACCATGGCGAGCATCCGCTTGGTCAAGCGGGAAAACAAATTCCGCCACCAGGAATGTGGGAGTTTGACCGGTATACCATAAACCACATCGTACCCATCAGATAGGGGCACCAGAAGTTTGGCAATTTCTGATGGGGGATGTTGTAAATCATCATCCATTGTGACAGTGATAGCATACGAAGCCAAACGCATGCCACAAACCAGCGCATTATGTTGGCCATAATTACGCATCATATTGATTCCACGCACCCACGGCACTTCGCTGCTGAGCTCCTGGATCGTTTCCCAGCTTTTATCCCGCGAACCGTCATTGATCAGTATGACTTCAAATTCATCTGCAATAACAGCGAGTTCTTTTCCGAGCTGTTCCACCAGGTCATGCAAGGTTCCAGCACTGTTGTAAACAGGAACAACTACAGAGATTCCAGGTTGAACATTTTTCATTGGTTTTCCTAATCCACCGGTTCTCCACAGCTTATGTAAGCCTTGATATATGTGTTCTTTTTCGCTGAGATTTCATTGTCGATATCAGCATCGATCCTATCCCACAGATCACACAAAGCCGGTCGTAAAGACGGGTTGGTCGCATAAGCACTTTCGGTAAGCTTCACGGCCTGATCCCAATCCTCCACATGGCCAAAGGTATCGATCAGTACAGGAAGCTCTGTTGGAGTATTTGGAAGGAACCCTTTCTCCATAGCTTCATTGCCAAGTCGGGCGGCTTCATTCCAATTCTTCTTCTGGCGTTCAAGGTCTATCTTCTGGTAATAATAACACCATGTATGCGCAGGTTCGGGGAAGTACTGCGGTGCGGGTACTGCCGGTTTTTCCGGATCAGTATCGATGAGGGACAAATTGGAAATCGGAATTGCCGGTTCCATCTTATACGGCAGGTTGGGAATGGATTCAGCATTGGTATTTATCGGGTCCATCACTCTCAGGCAGCCATTTGTTGCCAGATAAAGCGCCAGAGAATCTGATGTGTTCCCTTCAAAAGTGAAAGCCCGGTATGTTTGAGTGACAGGTTGATCAGGTTTGGCTGACGGAAGGCTGTTCTTCAACCGTACGGAAAGATAATTAAGCATGTAAGGCATCTGCCTTCCATTAAAATCGGGCGCATACATCCAATTGATAGGGGCTGTAAGCGAGTTATCTGAATAATACCGGAAGGGAAATTCGTGGGTCAGAAGGAGTGTATTCTCTTTCAGTCCCGGCACCCGCCAGCTCAACTGCCAGAAGAAATCTTTTGACATCTCCCATTCAC
>CAYRHB010000119.1:375-10627 GCA_964424035.1 uncultured Leptolinea sp. | reverse complement strand
ATTAACAACACAAAAGAGAATTTACCCATTTTTGTTGTAATAATAGGCGAAGGAATTGAATTAATGTCCGAAATTTTTTATCGCGGGGATCTAGATTCTTCAATAACAAACATGAAAAATTCAATTTGTTTAATGGATGTTGAAATATTTGAAGAAATTTTAGATTACTCAAGTCAAGAAAACTTTCCTTTATCTACGCTTTTGGATGAGTACTCAAAAACAAGTCGTACTCATGATCTTCAAAAACCCGGAGCTGAATATTTATATAGAGACAAAATATCATATGACAAAAGATATTCAAAACAATTTACAGATATTTTCCTACATGAGTTAGGAAAGGAATTTTGAAATATATATTTGAATGACCCGGAGGCAAGCATACAAATAAGGTGTTATTTCATTGCCTTCGACAGGCTTGGGCAACGCACGAATCCGGTGGCTGAGCAACTGTCGAAGCCACGGTTTTTCGATTGATTTGGATCTCCCAGGTCAATCAGTTTGGCCGACCTTCGATCGGACTAATCCCGCCAGCAGGGGTTTGTGGGTTTGATTCGCAAACCACAATATTCTTCAAGCAGATTTGAATCCCCGTCCCCCCCTTTGCGAGGGGGTGTGTAAATGGGAATTCCTGCACTTTTTAATTATCAGCCGCCCCCAATAATCGCGGCAGTCTTTCCTTGATGGATTCTGACAGGGTTTTTGTTGCTTCGCTCGTAAGGGATTCGAAGACATCGGAAAGCAATGTTTTGGTCTTTTTATCCATTTTCGAATACTTTACCAGGATGTTCTTAAATTCCTCCAGGCTCTCCTGGGGATCCGTCATAACCAATTTCCCTTCCGATGCACCCAAGATATCAAATAACGCCTCAAGGAATGTCTCCCGGTCTGATATGGATATATCCGTTAACCAGGTTTTCAAGGTTTGTTCCATCAACATGGCGGCTCTGGATAATTTTCCTTCCGTGAAACCTGACCGGGCTATATCCCAATTGAATGCATTGTGTTGATTAATAAAATGATCTGAACTGGATACGATGACCCTTTTTCCAACCGACTCCAGCAATAACCCGACCATTGAATCTTCCGGAAGATAATTGACAACCTTGTGTTCATTCCGTGAGAATGGATTCCGTTGGACGATGGAAAAATTAAAGCCGGGACCATCAAAATTGACAATTTTCTTCAATTTCAACTGCTGTACGGGATTGAGATGAGAACCGGCATATACAGCCAGGTTCCCTCCCTTTGAATGCCCGCATACGATAAACCGGCCTGAGAAAATCCCGATCGTCCGTTTCAAATACAGACAGGCAGACTCATGGGCAGGAATTTGTTCCATATACGCCAGGTCAAAATCTTCCTTCCAACCCACAACGGAATTATCTGTTCCCCGGAAAGCAACGATTTTCGTGCGCTCAAAATCCTGGACGGAAAACGTCAAAGCCGTAAACTGGCGGCCGACAACAAAATCTGTATTTTCATCGTACCCGGATAAGCGGATATCCTTAAACCGCGGGCAAGCAGCCGCGTCTTTCAGCAATAATTCCACGCTGGTGTTAAAGGAGGATAATGGCGTGATATTGGTTTTGGGTGAGTTTTCTTCTGAATTGGCATACTTTGCCAGGTATTGACCGGCCGTGTCTTTCAGGGAAATTTCTTTTTTTTCCTCAATTCCCGGAACAATCCCTTTAAAGGGCAGATAGCTCAACAACGCAAATATCAGCACATCAATATCATTGATTGGATCCTTTGAAAATTTTAGATCTCCCCGCCAATGCAAATAATCCAACGTTTTTCCCATGGTGTGTTCTCACTTTCAGCCAAATCATACTGTAATCTGGCTGAAAGTGAGGATTTTGTGTGCCCCCATGCGGTTTATTGACTGTGTATATTATGTCATTCACCCCAATAACTCAATCACACCAATGGAACCATTGATACGCACCCTTTGCCCGCTGTGTAGACGTTCTGTTGCCCGGCTGACGCCCACCACCGCCGGAATACCGTACTCCCGCGCCACCACCGAGCCGTGGGTCATCATTCCGCCAACTTCCGTGATCAATCCGCCGGCTGCCAGGAAAAGCGGCGTCCACGCCGGGTCTGTGGCCGGGCAGACAAGGATCTCACCCGCCTGTAACTGTTCCCCGTGCGGGTCCAGTACCACATGTACCGTGCCTTCAGCCACGCCGGCGGACACCGGTGAACCGGTCAATGCACCGGGGATGTCATCCACACCGGCAGGTGCGTCATAGTAAGCAGTGCCATCGCTCAACAAAACGCGTGGAATGCGGGAGCGGCGCATTTCACGCGCATAATCTTCACGCCGCTTGGCAATCAGGGCTTTCCAATCACGCATCCCGTCATCCACCAGGGTTCGAAATTCCTGCAAATGCAGGAAGAACAGGTCATCCGGTGCTGAAAGAATACCGCGTTCCACCAGTTTCACGCCCAGTTCCATAACCGCATACCGGTAAATACTGAGCAGACGAACCACAAAGAATTTGGGCGTTTCGCGCAATCCACCCAGTTCCCGGAAGCGGGAGATCATCCCTTTGATAACCCAGGCTTTCAAGAAGCCGCCCGGCTGCCGGCGAACCGCGTTCAATATCTCATTGGCCGCCCGGTTTGCCTTTTCCTCCCCCTGACGGAATAGCACATCCGGGGCGGAAGATGGATCAATATGCATATAGCTCTTTAATGCCTGGAACAGGTTTGATGGATGTTCGCGCCAGCGCGGCCGGCCCATGTCGATTTCGCCTACACCGCGAATGCCATACCGGTCCAGAAATTCGTCGACTGCCACCTGGATACCCGCAGGCAGGCTCCGGTTTCGGAACTCTGCCACCAGAGTTTCTGTTCCATTCTCCTCAACGAACCGGGCATTCTTGCTATCCTGCATGATCGTGCGGGCGGTTTCCCATAGCTCCAGATCCATCCGGGTGGTCACATTATGGGGCAGACCACGGGTCAGATCAAAGAACATATCCTGGCTGCCGGGAAAATCCAATGTGCGCGACATGATCTGGTACGGCGCCTGCCCTCCGGCAATAGCCCCCACCAGGGTGGGCATCATGGCTGCCGGCATTCCGGTGGTTGTGTGGATGAAGACTTCCGTGAGTTCCTGTAGATCTTTCGCTTCCCCGCAGCGTGACCGGATAGTGTCTAACGCCCGGTTAATCTTTTTTTCAAGGCGTTTCCGCCCGTAGGCGGGTCGTGAAATATTCACAATCACATTACCGATCAATGGAAAAACGACGCGCATGAGATCAAACGTGTCGCGCAGTGTTACCCGTTCAGTCCGGGTAAAACGTGGATCGGTCAATATCATGTCAACGATCTTCGCGCTTTCAGGATCAATGGAAGACAGAAAGAGGTTGACAAAATTGCGACCCGGGACGGACCGCAGCAGGTAGGTCAGATTGACGAAGATGCGCCCACCGGCTGTCAGCACAGCGCGTTGTGTTTCCGCCGTAGTCTCTCCTCCGAACTTCTTCGCAAATCCAACGACCAGGTATTTGAACACATCCTGCCCGAGGGGGGTGTATGGATCCAGCATTCCCTGCCAGACCCCGAATGAAAGCAGTACCTCGGGTGTATTGTCCGGTGAAGCAGGAGGCAGCGGGTATAAAGATGTAATCGGACGGGATTGAACCACATACAGCTTTCCATCCGCCCACGCCCATTCCAGATCCTGCGGGCATCCAAAATTCTGAGCCGCCTGGCGGCCAAGCTGAGCCAGTTCAAGGATCTGTTCGTCCGGCAGAGCCTGCCGTTCTGCGGCATTTACCTGTTCCACTACCGTACCGCCCCCGGCTTTGCCGGAAATCACCAGGGCTTTTGCCCCCAGTTGTTTACTGAGGATGTTTCCATTTTCAGAATCCACCACATAGTGATCCGGTTCGACCTGCCCGGAAACCAGGGCTTCCCCCAGCCCGAGGGTGGCATCAATGACGGTTTCAGCGCGTTTTCCACTCAACGGATTGGCTGTGAAAAGCACACCCGAAGACTCACTCTGAACCATCTTCTGAACAACCACGGCCAGCGATACATCCGCGTGGGAGATATCGTTCCGCGAACGGTAGCCAATAGCCCGCGCCGTCCAGAGGCTGGCCCAGCAGCGGACTACGGCATCCAGAAGTGCGGCTTCCCCCAGAATATTCAGGTAGGTATCCTGTTGACCCGCAAAAGATAGATCGGGAAGGTCTTCCGCCGTTGCGGAGGATCGTACCGCCGCCGGCCAGTCTGGACCGGTATCATTTTTGTAGGTCAGGCGGATTTCAGCAGCCAGATCATCCGGGATGCGGCTTTCAAGGAACAGAGCCTGTATTTGCGCCGATGCGCCATCGAGGGTGGATGGATCATCCAGGTGTACAGTATCCAACACCCTTTGAATGCGGTCATCCAACCGGTTGGAATCTGTGAATGCCCGATAACCTGCCGTGGTGATCACAAAACCGCCAGGAACTGGCAGCCCGGCTTGGATTAGTTCTCCGAGGTTGGCTCCCTTTCCTCCGGCGATTGGAAGATCCGTCTTCTTCAATTCAGCAATTGATTGGATGTATTTCATGTTGTTGGCTCCGTTCATTGTACAGTTTTTCGATAGTAATATCCCGCGGTGCATGCTGTGATAAAAGCCAGGCCAGCCGTGATCCACAGAACCGGGACGACCGGCAATTTTTCCAGCAACAGGCCGGCGATTGCCGATGCCAGGAAGTTTGCGCTGCCCATCAGGGTTTGAGAAATACCCATCAACCGTCCGCGCATATCCGGCGCGATGGTCTGCAGTAGAAGCTGCCCGTTGATCTGCACCATGATCATCCCCAATCCGATACAGGCCGCCGCCAGGCAGGCGGTCACCAGGTTGGTGGACACCGGAAGAAAAACCAGAGCAACCGACATAATGACCGTCCCGGTAATACCTGCCGGAATGCCCGTGATCCTTCGTTTCACGAGGTTTGAAACCAGCGCTCCAGCCAGCATGCCCCCGCCCAACCCGGACATCAAATAGCCAAAGCGGCCTGATTCCAGCCCGAGCACTTCGCGTGTGATGACCACTCCGGAAACAGATACGGTTCCGATCACAAAGAAAGCCGCGGTAATCGTCAGAAGTGCCGCCAGGACCGCGGGTTGTGAAAGAGAAAAAACCAGACCAGCTTTCAGTTCACTGGCAGGGTTGAATTGACCTTTACCACGCTTTTGGTGGGGGATGGAAAGAAATGCGACGGCAATAGCCGGCACCAGGAATGTGGCAGCGTCAATCTGAAAGGCCGCTTCAAGCCCGATATTCTCCATGATCCACGAACCCATCGCCGGGCCGATGGCAATGGCGAACACAATGGAAACGGCAAACAACGAATTGGCTGTCAGCAGTGTAGCGGGTGGGACCAGATCCGGTATCACCGCGGAACGGGCTGGAACAAAGAACTGGTTGATGGTTGACATGGCCAGATAAAAGGCATAGATGTACACAATCGCCGGTGCCACCGGCAGCAGGAAAACCAGCACTCCCTGCAACAGGTTGGCGATCACCATGATCCATTTGCGGTTCCAACGGTCCACAAATACCCCGGCCAGGCTGCCCATTAAAAGCGCAGGGACTGCTTTAAAGACCATCAACAGACCAACCACACCGGCTGAACCGGTACGATCATATACCAGCGTGACCAGCGCGACCATCAACAGCCGGTCTCCGACCATTGAAAATCCCTCACTCAACCAGAGGGTGATGAAAGCCGGTGACTGGAATATGGAAGAGAAGCGGGAACCGGCAATTTGTTTTTCTTCTACCACGATCTGACCTGTCATTCAGGAAATCCTTTCGACCGACCGTACGGTCGATTAATCAGGTAAAAAAAACTACCGGATATCAATGCCCTGGAAGAATACATCCAGAATCGCCCTGGCTGTATCCCGGTTGGAATGGTGCCGATCTCCACTCAGGTACACCATGGCAAAAGAACCCTGCATCATCATCATGAGCACCCGCGATGTTGATTCAGGGTCCACCGGCCGGAAAATACCCTCTGCAACCCCGCGCTGGATGGCATCCTTTAAAAGCTTCATATATTCACCAAAAAAACCTTTGAACTCGTTTTGCATCACAGTCCTTGAACCGGAAACTTCACGACGAAGGACCGAAATGATATCGGCTGATTCAAGCAGGTATTCCACACTGCCGGTCACTGCCGTGATTATACGCTGGCGCGGATCGCGTTCCGCTTCAATGACTAGCAGCGCGGACTTCATTCGCGAAAAGGTCTGCTTGATCAGCGCCGCGGCAATGGATTCTTTATCCGCAAAATGGTAATAAATGGTGGCTTTGCCAATCCCGGTTTCCTCGGCTATCTCGCGCATCGAAGCGGCCGTGTAGCCTTTTCTCACAAACAGGCTGGCAGCTACTTGAAGGATTTTGTCGGAGGTTTCCTGTGCAGTCATGACTTCCCTTAGACCGACCGGTCGGTCGAATATATATATTTTAGCCCGAAAAACCCGGATGTCAAGGGGTTGGGTTATATCCGGAACTGTCCGTAGAAAATAGGTTGCTTCAATTAGGGATATTCCAAAAACTATACAGCAAATTTGAATTATTGGAAAAATTCGATACACTTAATACCATGGAGATCAAACACAAATCCTCGTTTGCTAAAACCTACCTCTTAACCCTCATTCCCTTTCTGATTCTGGATGCGATATGGCTGGGGTTGGTGGCGCCGGCATTCTATAAAAACCACATTGGCCATTTAATGACCGATTCGCCTAACTTTTTTGCAGCTGGCATCTTCTATCTGCTGTTTGTTGCCGGGATGGTGGTTTTTGTTACCGGGCGTGTAGGCACATTCAAACAGACGCTGCTGCGCGGTGCCCTCTTCGGACTCGTCAGCTATGGCACCTACGATTTAACCAACCTCGCCACACTTCGCGACTGGCCTCTGCTGGTAACGGTGGTAGACCTGATATGGGGTTCTTCCCTCAGTGCCATGACAGCCCTGGGCGCGAAAAGCCTGCTTTCCCGTTTCTAACCGTCCTAAATGCCTTTAAACCCCTCCAGTATGAGAGGGATATCATTCTTCGCTTCCTGAGCTGCCGTGTCAATGGCATTCATCAGGCGGGTAAAATCCTCCGGCTTCAGGTTTTCCTCCAACAACGGAATGTAAACCTCTTCCTCCTTGTCGATGTGCACTTTAATCAACAGGTGCAGTCCGTAAAGCACACGCCGGAGACCATTCACCTGCTCACGTGTAATGGACAGGCCTGAAATATGTGTCCGCAGGTAATTTAATTCACGGGTCAGGTTGCTGATCACCATGTGATCATGCCCCATGGTTTCAGTGGCATGCGGCGAACCCAGTATCTCCTGTATGACCGGAAAAAGGGCTTTATCTTCCGCCAGGGAGTGCGGGATTACCGTATGAACCAGAAAATCGAAAACCCTGTCAATTCTGGAAAGGATGGCCGGGGTCAAGTTGTTTCCGGTAATCGAATCGGCTGTAGACCGCACCAGATCGATATCCTTCAATAGCTCCCTGTGTTCCTGCCTTAGGGGTTGCGTCAGGACATTCATAGTACTTCTCCTTACGGCTAAAAACGGAATCAACAATCCGGTGTTTTTTCAACAGTTCATCTTGACTGTACCGCGATTTCGACGGGATTTCAACATGCAGGACCAACTGCCTCTTCCCTTGTGACAGCGGGTTTTGTACAATCTGAAAAAATTGATTTGATTGACTGAATGTCTCATAGTAATCTGGAGGGATATTATGCAAGAACAGGTAGATACCAACCAATTGGTGATCAATAAAAGACCCGTGTTTTTCCTGACCACAGGCATAGTGATGTTACTCTTCGCAGCAGCAGGATTTTTACTGTCAAAAGATCTACTTTCCCTCATAATTCCCCTTTTTATCAGTCTGGTTTTCATCGCCATCAGCCAGTCCACGACCATTGTGGCTGACCGCATCAAACGCACTATGACCATATCAAACCAATCCATTTTCGGCAAAAAAGAGGTCGAAATCCCTTTCAGCCAGATCGCTGATTTTGATGTGGAAACCAGCCGGTCACGCCCATCCAACCGCCAGCGTTCCACTAATTACCGGCTTGTCTTGATAAAGACAAACGGTGAACGTTTTCCCGTGCGGAATATGTACACGAATGGGTACAATGAAAAAGCCCGGCAGGCAAAAGAGCTTTGCCAATTCCTGAACCTTCCTGGATGGGAGGATAAAGCAACCAATATTTTCCAGGCAGCCATCCAGGGGCAGGCCAGGATCACAATCCAGCCTGAAAAGTCTGAACAGGGAACGTCATCCGGGGTTGCCTGGAGCATTGAGGGTTCAAGGGTCGGTGACAGACCCGTCACCCGTTGGTTTTCATCCGATTTCACCAGTCCAGGGAATTTCCTTCTGATCGCCCAGAAACCGGCCGGGTCCAGCGCAATTTCCGGCAGTGGTTTTCTGGGAAATATCGTGCTGATGGTATACCGGCAGATATTGGGAATTTACGGGTTCCTGCCTTCCGATGTTCCAGGGTTTGACTCAGCCGGGGCTGTACATTCACAGGATGATGGTTTCAACCGGCATTTTTCCGTGCTGTCCAATGACCCGGAATTTGGTCACACCACCCTGAACCAATGGACAATGATTCCGTGTAAAAACTGGGCCGAACATCATCCGTTAAAGACCATCAATACTGAAGACCAGGTCGGTCAGATGGTCGTTCTGCTCTCACCACGGGGTGTTCATGCCGCGGTGATGGGGACTTTGCCAAGAAACCAGACAGATGAATTGATCTCCATCGGCGTGGATATCGTGAAAGCCCAGGGAGGCGGGATGAGCATCTCTTGATCTGTAGACGAATATTTTCTCCATCCAGGAAGAGGGGACGTATTACCTTCCTGCGCCCCGGAGAAGTCTGAAATGGCAACTAATCCGTTGTTCTTTCCACACCCCTGCTGACCATGTCCAGCATGGCAGTAGTGATCTTTTCTACGGTCATTGTCTCGCCATCATATAACTGAAAATAAGTGTTCAGATATGGCAGCATGATCGGGTCACTGATTGCAATGGTAAGCGCGTACAGAACCCGGGCAGTCGCTTCAATATCCAATCCGGGACGCAATTCACCTCGCGCGTTTGCGGCCTGCAAGATCTCCTCCATTACCTGGCGCATTTTTTCTGCCACCGGTTTCACAACCGTTCCGGTAAGAGTCGGGTCTCCCTGGTAGGCTGCCCGTCCAAAGAAACGGACCGCGCCCAATTGTGCCTGCCCCCATTCCAATCCACCGGCCATGAACGCCGTTAAAGCATCCCGTAATGGCATCTGGACCATGTAAGGTCTGCCCTGTTCCAACAATTCAAACAGCGTGTCCATGGTCAGCTGGATGGCAAATTGAAGGACACCTTCCTTGCCGGGAAAATACTGGTAAAGCGACCCGACAGCCACTCCGGCTTTTTCGGCCACCCTGGCCATGGAGAGATCGGTTGGGCCATCTTCGGCAGATACATCCAGAATAGCCCGCAACACCGCTTCCTGCCGGTCAGGGTCAAGCCGGCGAAAAGTCCGGGTCACCAACCCTTTCTTTTCCATTTCGATGACCCGACTGATCAACCAGGAACTCTCCACAGGACTTGTGTACATAATCCACCTTCCCAAAACGCCGCTTTATTGCATGCGAAAATTTATACCTGGGATATCCGAAGATAACCACTATCCCGGGTTTTATTTTATCCGGAAGGTTGAATTTTTTCCGGGCAGACGTGTCCCGCTGGAGGATATTGCCGGGAAATCCCAGCATGCAGGTACCCAGCCCCAATGCTTCACCGGCCAACATGGCGTAGGTTCCAGCGATGATCGCATCCGCGTCGTCACTGCCTTCGCCGCCATAAAAATAGATCGCAGCCGGTGGATCATACATAAAAAGGTCCACTCCCTGCCGGTTCATCTCATCAAAGACACGGGTCGCTTTCGGTAAGAATCCAGCCATAATGTCATACGCGGTTCCGCTGATAAATGGACGCATCAACAACTTCACGGGTGATGAAAGCATTTCCCCCAACTGGATCATCGGTGGAAGCAATGTATCACGGAAATCTTGAACAGCTTCGCGGGTAGGTAACACCAGCACGCCCACATTGCTGGGAGGAACTCCCATGGGTGCCATCGAAGCCGCGTCGAGGATCTTTTCGATTAGTTCATCTTCAACCGGTCTGTCCTGGAAAGCGCGAATACTGCGTCGATTGAGCATCAGGTTCCG
>CAYRHB010000119.1:0-365 GCA_964424035.1 uncultured Leptolinea sp. | reverse complement strand
TCCGCAGGGAGGTATATTCCATCCGGCTTGAATCATGCGGACGGTCAAGCCTGTCGGCGGGTTGAATATTTCGCCCGGTGACTGTAATACTGCCCGTCGGGCAGGCAGCCATACACTGGCCGCATCCGATGCATCCAAGCCCCGAACCCGGGTCAAATTCAACATGATGGTCTACAACAACCAGTGTTTTCCCGCTGCATATACGGGAGCAAAGCAGACAATTCGTACAGGTTGCACGGTCTATCTGAACATCGCCCTGTTTCGCGATTGGATAATAATGGATTTCTCTCATTCCTGCCTCTCAAATGAAATATATATTCATATATTATTAATCAGATATTCAGTTGTCTAGTGTAATTCGATGG
>CAYRHB010000118.1:0-10748 GCA_964424035.1 uncultured Leptolinea sp. | reverse complement strand
TCGGCCTGGAAAATTCCGGTACACCGATTCTGCCCCGAAGGGCACCCATCATGATCACTGCCTCTCCCTTGGGAGAGGAGGAGGCCGTTCCGAAGGAGGCCGAGAGAGGGGGATACTTGCCTATCCCCCAGCGCGAGGCAAGGGCGGGGGAGTGGTTGATAATTAAAATAGAATTCCAGCGGTGTAGCAACAACAAATTGACTGAAAAAACTAAAGAATCTTCACACCATACTTCTGCTTCAATTGAACAGACGTAAAGGCAGATAGTCTCATTTACCTTAGGTGAAATTATGGTCGTAACTAAAAAGGGAGTACTCAGCTCATGCAAGCCCAGAAAAGAAGTATTGGAGGGTGAATTAAACGACGCCATTTTTGCCGCTGAATTCCGTTACCTTATCAACGGGACGGCCCAACCAGTCTATCGTGATCCAAAACTTTTTTTCCAGAATACAGAGCCAACAGAAAATTTGAAAAGCATCTGTCATTTTATTTTCCGTTCACTCAATGACAAAAAGGAAGGCGGGCAATTAATCCGTCTCAGTACCGGTTATGGAGGCGGAAAATCACATACTTTAATGGCCTTATGGCATCTGGCTCATAATGTTTCTGATTCCAAATTCAAGAGTGAGTTACTCCCGAGTACCGGTTACCCGAAGAAAATTAAAGTTGTAGCAATTGATGCTGCTGAGGCTGGAATCCCCATTTTTACGACCCATGATAAGACTAAAATCCATAGCATTCAGGGAGAGTTATTCTGGCAACTCGGAGGCGCAACGGCAATAAAAAATCTTGGTGAGGCAGATCATCACGAATCTTGTCCAGAGGAAAGATTACTCTCTCAAATGTTAGGAACAGGTCCCCTGTTAATATTACTCGACGAACTGGTTGTTTATATGGCCTCGCTCTCCACAACGGGCCAGGGAAATTTCCTCAATTTTATCGGAAAACTGATCTCTGCGGTAAAAATGAGACCAGAGACCGTTCTTGTTCTCACCGATCCTGGAAGTCAGCAGGCGTATGCGGATATATCGCGGACACTTGGGGGGAAAATCGAACCGGCCGCATTAAAAATGGATGATATTTTCGGAAGAAAAATGAGTGATTACGACCCCATTGGAAAATCTGCTGCGAAAGTCATTGCACGGAGATTATTTGAGAAGATCGATCAGGGATCTGCAAAAATCGCTGCCGAACAATATCATAATTTATATGCCCGGATTTTAGAACAAAATTCAAAATTGTTGCCTGATAATGTCGCAAGCGAAGAGGTAAAAAAGAGTATTGAAGAGTGTTATCCTTTCCATCCAAGGCTCATTGAAACGGCCAAAGAACGGCTGGGTCCTCTACCGGAATTCCAGCGAAGTCGTGGCGTTCTTCGATTATTTGCAAGAATTGTCCGTGATACATGGGATCAGAAAGTCGATCTGGATCTCATTACTAGTGGGGATATCAACTGGGGGAGTGATCGAATCCGATCCGATCTTCTCCAGCGGTTACGTCGTGAGCAATTTGCAGCGGCAGTTGACGCTGATATTGAAGGACACGCGAAAAAACTTGATGGAGGAAAGAAGGGAATTCACTATCGGGTTGCATCAGCCTTATTATTGGAAAGCCTTCCTAGAAATGAAAATAGTGGACTGAATGGTGTTGAACTATCGTATGCTATTCTGAAACTGGATGAGGCTGGTTCTGAACCGGTTGAAGCACTCGATCGTTTAACGGGCCAGTGCTGGCATACCTACCCAATGGATAGTAAAAGTGAGGGGTGGCAGTTCCGGTTTGAACCGAATATCATCAAACAAATAGAACAAAAAACAAGCCTGATTGATGTCCATGAGGCTGAAGACCGTATTTTCTCTGAGGCGCAGGGATATTTTGCCGGACCGATATTCAAATTGTCCCCATGGCCGGAACGTCCCAAGGATGTTGTAGAGACAAAAGATCTCAAACTGATATTATGCTCGTCAATACCTCTGGCTGAACAAGTCTGTGCGTACGCAGATACCAGTGATTCAAAGGCCCCGATTCCACGCTTGTACCGTAATGCGATTGTTGCCGTTGCCCCGACCGTTGATTCTCTGAATAATGCAATTGACAGGGCAAAACGTCTGATTGCTTCAGAACAGATAGAACGTGATGCAAAACATGGGGAAAGCCATGCACTTGTCCGTGAACAGCTCAAAGGTCTCAAACCGAAATTGATCCGGGAATTTAAACTCCAGACATACCGGGCATTCAATACGATCGTGAGATCGGATGGTGTTGTCGGGAGTCTTGAGGAAAAATACCAGGTTGCTGATGAAGACGAACTCTTGAGTAAACCGCAGGGACAGAAGAGTCTTATTGCATTCCTTGAAGACAAGGACCTGATCTTCCCAGCTGGAAAGGCATTGGATCCGGATAAATTCGTAAAGGATGTTCTGGCAGGAACAACACCGGTACCGGATCAACCTGATGTGTATCTGTTAAGTGATGTCCATGCCCGGTTCTTGAGTGCTCCAAAGCTTCGGCTGGCAAGAGATACTTCGGTCATCAAGGCAACAATTGTGAAAGCTCTTGAGACAGGCAGAGTTTATATCAGGCTCGAAGATGGTTCTGCCTATAGTGGATACGGTCGGGTGGATGGTTTACCAGGAAAGCGCACATTTACTGATGGGATTAAACCAACAATCCACCTTCGGGAGAATGAATGTATCACCCGTGCAGATAGTCAGATTGGACAGAAATGGATTAAGGTAGATCCAAAACCGCGATCAAAAGGGGTAGGGGAAGAACCTTTTGATCACCCGCCACCACTCCCAGAACAGGAAATCATTACGGTGCAGTCATGGGATGACCTTATCCGGCATTCCGAGACACGTCCGTTGAGAAAACTTGACCTGATATCGTCAAAACCGGCAGATTCAGACATGCTTATCTCGTATGCACAGCCGCTGGGAGCAGATCAGATCACCCTTGATGTTTCTGTTTCGGGTGAACTGAAAGGCGGAGGCAACGCCAGTTTCGAAGTAAATGGGGTAAAACTGACCTCTTCGATCAAACCTCTCGATTCAGCACGTGGTCTGTTCACAGCGATGCAGGAAGGTATGTCATATGAGGCCAGCCTTCATCTTCTCTTTAATGAGCCAGGGAGAGGCGGGAAGAAGACAGAACTTGAAAATATTGCAGACAAGGTCAGTGAGGATATAACAATTCTCGCAATCCTGGGAAAAGCTGGTGAGAAGAAATGAATATTCGGGCAGCATCATTCGCAATACGGGTCGTGAAACGAAAGACCGGCATGGCAGCGATTATTTATCGTCGATCTCTGAAAACAAACGGAACAGAACGACTCAGCCGTGTTGCGGCAATCGGTCCGCTTGCTTATTCGGCAGGCATGTCACTGCTCAGGAACTCTATTGATGTTCATGAAAATCCCAAGCCACGGAAACTAGAGCCAGGCCCCTTTTATCCTCTTGATCCCGATGGAGGGGCCCGGGTTGCCTGCTATGCACTGGTTGCCCGTGGTCTCCGGAATCCATCCGGTCTTCATCATGCTGCTGATAATTTAAAACATGCCGACGGGAATGAAGCTGCATGGTGGTTTGGTCTGATGTCCGGTTCAAAAGGTGTTCGTGCCATCCGTGCACTCCGTATTCTCCTTGAGGCGGTTAAATGAGTTCAGCAAAACCGCCACGTGTTTTGATTGAAGACTGGTTGCCGGCGGCAGCTATTGGGGTGGAATGTATGCGAGAACGGAGCACGGGACAACAACCCCCGGATAAACGACTGCACATTTGGTGGGCACGTCGTCCACTCTGTGCATCGAGGGCTGCTGTATTAGGGACCGTGTTGCCTGCAGATTTCCCCCACGAGGTATTCGAACGTTTACTTGGATTTTGGGGGTCCTCGCAACAACTCATTTCAGGCCAACGGATTGTTGACAACGCAAGAGCTAGAGGGGGAACGCGAATCCAAAATCCCCATGGAGAGCGTGCATTCAAACATAAAATTGATGCAAGGGATCTTGAGAAGGCTCACGAATATGCAAATAAAATCTGGGGAAATGTTGTAATCATAGATCCGATGGCGGGCGGAGGATCGATTCCACTTGAATCTTGTCGCTTGGGTTTCGCGACCAGTGCAAATGAATATAATCCTGTGGCATGTTCGGTATTAGAAGCGACTGTAGAATATCCATTCAGATTTGGAGAGAAACTTGCTGATCGAACGCGGGTATGGGCAACAGAACTTCGTCGCCGATTTAACTCAAGAATTAAAAAATTTTTCCCAGACGTCAAATATGATGGAAAAACAATTACTCCCCTTTGTTATATTTTCGCTCAAACAATTCCTTGTCCGGACACACAATTTTACACTCCGCTTATTCCTGATTGGCATTTAGCAAAGCCAAAAAATGGCTCTGTTCGTGTTTGGGCTCAACCCGTTATCGATAAAAACAGTGGGACCTGGTCAGTTAAGATAATAGATAATCGTATTGAAACTCCACGAAGTGAAATCCCAAAAGCAACTTATAAAAATGGAAATGGGATCTCATTATTTTCAAAAAACACTCAGATCCCAGCAGATTACATTAAAGCCAAAGCTCAAATGGGTGAAATGAAACCTGCCCTTTATGCGATAGCCATTAAAACTCATCGTGGTACGGAATACATTCCCCCTTCGCAAAATGATATTGATGCAATTATTTTGGCTGAGAAGGAATACTCTCGATTGTACTTAAATTGGGAAAAACAGAATGTTATCTCAACTGAAAACCGGTATAAAGGTGAATCTGACCGTTCATTTGTTTATGGTTATACAAAATGGACCTCCCTTTTCACTCAGCGCCAATTACTTACAATTGGTGTGTTGATCGAAGAACTTACCTTTCTACGTTCGGAAATAGGGAAAGATGAAAATGAAGAGATGGGTAGAGCTGTAAATCATCTTTTAGCATTCATTATTGATAAATATATTAATTATAATAGTGTTTTAGCATCTTGGCATGCACCTAGAGAAATAATCCGTAGCGTCTTTGACCGTCATGATTTCTCATTTAAGGCTACATTCACAGAAATGGCCCCATGTGCCACAGGATCTGGATTCGACTGGGCAATTGATAGTACCTTATCAGCTTTTCAAGAATTATCAAAATTACCACATTCCAGACCAATTGACCCAATTAAAATTAACCTTGGATCATCTACAAATCTTTCATCCATAAAAAATAAGAGTATTACTGCAGTTGTCGTTGATCCTCCCTATTCTGACAACGTTCAATACTCTGAAGTTGCTGATTTTTTTTATGTTTGGCTTAAACGAACAATAGGATACCAACATCCTGAATGGTTTTCTACTTATCTATGCGAAAATTCGGAGGAAGCGGTAGTAAATGTTTCTCGATTCAAAGATGAAGGTCTATCATCAAAAGAGATAACCAAAAAAGCTAATGAACATTATCAACACCTCATGACAGAGACGTTCAAAGAATCCCATCGTATCCTCCGTGATGACGGTGTTTTGACCGTCATGTTCACACATAAAAAACAGGAAGCATGGGAATCACTCTTTACTTCATTAATTAAGGCCGGCTTCACCATTACAGCAACATGGCCAGTAAAAACCGAGAGTGAACACAGTCTCCACCAAGCGAAGAAAAATGCCGCACAGAGTACAGTAATTCTGGTCGCTCGAAAACGACCAAGTGACGCAGATGTCGGATACTATGATTCCGACATGCGATCCTCAATCAGAAGCGTGGCTCAGAATACTGCCGAGCGCCTCCGGAAAGAAGGCCTGAACCCAGTCGATCAGCTTGTCGGTTCATTCGGGCCCGCGATGGAAGTGTTCAGCAGACATAGTGAAGTCAAGACAGATATGGCGGATCCGGTCGGTGTCGACAAAGCTATCGATGAGGCAAGCAGGGCAGTGACGGATTTAAGGATCCAGCAACTCGCAAAACGTGGCCTTGATGGTGTCGAACCAGAAGGCAAATTCTATCTGCTTTGCTGGGATGTGTTGCAGGCTGCCGAGTTCCGGTTCAATGAAGCAAAACTTCTCGGCCATGCAGTCGGAATGGATGTGGATACACTCGTTGCTGCCGGGTTGGTTTCAAAAACCGGCGATAAGATCAAACTGCTCTCCGCTGCTGACCGGCGCAGGCCTAAGAAACTAGAGATGGAAGAAGTCGGTGAAGCCCTCTTTGGCGCTCTTCCCACAGGGAAAAAGAAGCGGGTAAAGAAAGGCGATGTTCTGAAGGTGCATCCTAATGATCCCCACTTCAGGACAGCCCTTGACGGGTGTCATGCTCTTGCCCTGCGATATATTGAAGCGGGTGGTGGTGCTGCAGGTATTGGTGCTGCACGGCAACTGGCTGTCCAGCAGGGATGGAAAAACGGTTCGCCAATCGGAAAACTGATGGAGGCACTTGTCACGGCAGCTCCCCCTGCATTATGGTTTGAAAAAGGGAAGACTTCTGCTGCAGCCTTATATCCGGAATTCCGTGCCTGGCATGACCTTCTATTACCATTGTTTGGCATCGAACCCCCGGTCTGGAAGGAAGAAGGAGAGCAATCACAGCTCGAGATATTTGGCCTAGCTGAAGAAAGCGGAGAGGGCGAACCAGAAGAAGAGGAGGACGAGGAAGGATCTGAATGACAAACCAGGATGAACGTCATGGTTTGACTATCCAGCAGAATGATTTGTCATATTCTCTGAAGAATCATCCCTGGCCGCAATTCCTTCGTGGTCCGGATCGGGATCTTCTGGAAAAACTCTACATCCCCGCCCTGAGCGAAGCGGTACGATATGACCGGTGCTGTGCGTATTTCTCAAGCAGCGTCCTTTCTGCAGCAGCGCAGGGTTTCGGCAACCTGATAAAACACCTTATCGAATACGGGGAGAATGCCCCGAAGCCTGCGGTCCGGTTTATTGTTAATGAACAGCTGTCCAAAGAAGATGTCGATGCATTGTTACAGAGAGGGGATTGCTCCGCGCTCGAAAGAGTACTGTTAAACCGTCTCGGAAACCCGGCAACTCTTCTCGAAAAGCAACGGCTTGAGATGCTCGGGTGGCTTGTCCAGAAAGGATATCTTGTTGTCCGTGTCGGCATCATGCGTTCCGGTTACGGAATTGTTCATGCAAAATATGGTTTGATTTATGATCCATCCGGAAATGCAATCGTTTTCAGCGGAAGCGGAAATGAAACTGCCCAAGGATTAATCGCAAATTATGATCATCTTGAAATCTCGGATTCATGGACAAATCCCGTTCGTTTTCAGCATTACCGGGAGGAGTTTGAAAACATCTGGAATGATACTGATGTTTTTGTACACACAATGCCTCTCCCAGAAGCAGTGCAAAAAGAACTGATAAAATTTGCAGGTCCGGAACCGCCAATCCGAGAACCAAGAGAGTCTGAACCGGAATTATCCGGGATAAGAGGAGTGATCGACAGAAAGAAAACAGCAATGCTCTGGAAGTTCCTTGCTCATTCGGCATATCTCCCGGATAGTACAGCTTCCTGTTATCTGACTGCACCTCTTGACCACCTCTGGCCTCATCAGCAGATTGTCATTGAAGAAGTTGCGGCGGCTTGGCCGGAGGGAAGGTTGCTCTGTGATGAAGTCGGGATGGGAAAAACCATTGAAGCCATTATGGCTATCAGAAGCTTATTGGGGGGCCGTGGTGTCCGGCGAGTCCTTTTCCTCCTCCCCGCAGGATTGACTCTCCAGTGGCAGGAAGAACTACGTGAAAAGGGAGGACTCGTTGTCCCCCGCCTTAAAAATGCCAACACACTTGTCTGGCCTGATGGTTCAGTTGAGCAACTGGACAGTATGTATGATGCACTTGACCAGAACCTGCTCATCATGAGCCGGGAACTAGCGCGACTGCCGGATAACCGGAGAATTCTGTTTGCATCGGATCCCTGGGATCTTGTACTCATGGATGAAGCCCATGCAGCGAGGAGAGGAAAACAGGAAGAGGGAGAATTCAATTCATCGACACTCCTATTAAATTTACTCCGTGAGCTTCAGGCAAGAGGAAAAGTGCGTAGCTTCCTATTCCTGAGTGCCACTCCTATGCAGACCTCTCCCTGGGAACCATGGGATCTTTTAGGAGTGTTAGGAGAAGGGGAGGGTTGGATGGCAGATTTCGATGGAATTCGTTCTTATTATAATGTCATTCATGACCTCACCATCGGGAAAAAACCAGCAGAGGATGAGGCAAAGAAGGCGGCATGGCTGATTCATTCGGATCCATCATTTCCCAATCCGCCAAAAGGGTTTAAAAAAATCCAGTCACCGGATGAAGGGCAGAGAATGATCCGTTACCTCCCCTCGTCAGTCAAACCACGGGTTATCGACTGGATGCGAAAGGGATCGCCCCTGTACCGGCGTATGCACAGAAATACCCGGGCAACATTGAAAAAATATTATGAAATGCGTCTTATCACTATTCCACCACCAAAACGTGAAGTAATAGACATTTCCTATGATTATCAGCCCGTAGATGGTCCGGAACGTCAGGCATACAACGCGATAACCCATTATATCGACCGTCGTTTTGAAGAACTTGAATCCGAGAAGCCGGGAAAAGGATTTGTCATGACGATTTACCGGAGAAGAGCTGCGAGTTCCCCCCATGCTCTTCGTTGCAGTCTTCTGCGGAGGAGAGATGGACTTAACAATGTGATAAAAAAGAGAGCCCAGTCCGGTCTGATTGATCTCGTCGATGTTCCTACAAGCGAATACTGGGACTACCTGCCTGATGATATTGATCCCCAGGAAATCTCTGCCAGCTTTCCGACAGATCCGCAGGAAGCCCTGAGAGAAAAAGAGGAAGTTGAATTATTGTTGAAAAATCTGGATGATCTCGGATCCACGGATACAAAACTCCTGCATTTTTTCAATATTATCCGGTCTGTTGTTAACGAAGGTCGCCCTGTTTTGGTATTTACTGAGTACACCGATACGATGGAATATCTCCGTGATCATCTCGCCGTTCATTTTGGCCAGGACGTGGGAAGTTATTGTGGTGATGGGGGGGCAATTTATGTTGATGGCGTCTGGCAGAGTGTTACAAAAAAAGAAATTACTGACAGATTACGTGAAAGGAAGATTCTCTTCTTAATCTGTACTGATGCAGCAAGCGAAGGACTCAACCTGCAGGCAGCAAGTGCTCTTGTTAATTATGATCTGCCATGGGTCCCCAGCAGAGTTGAACAGAGAATCGGCCGTATTGATCGTATTGGTCAGGAAGAAACGGAAGTGAAAATTTTCAATCTTTTCCTCAAGGACAGTATCGATGAAAAAGTCTATAAAGCACTTGATGATCGTTGTGATCTCTTCCGGCATTTTGTAGGCACAATGCAACCTGTCCTTGCCCGTGCAAAGATGATGCTGAACAATCCAAAGACATTCTCCCTTGAAGAACTTGATAAATGGATTAACTTAACGAAAAGTGACGTCATCAATGCAGAGACCTATATCGAATCGGAAGCTGTCAGACCATCACTTCCTTTAGTAAAACCTGTAACAAAAAAGGATCTTATCGATGCTCTGAACCTGCTTCAGAATGAAGCAATCAGGGACTTGGAAAATGAAAATGTATATTCAATAAAATTACCGGAAACACCATCGCCAATGAGAATATCGCTATCAGCGAATTCATTGGATGGGGACCCCTCACTTATCCCATTCACCATCCTGGATTCCAATGTTAAGATAATCTCAGACTATCTCAACCGCTCCGAAGAACGATTACCTCTCGTGATTGGAACGTATAGTGATAAAGGATTCCAAAGTTCATTTGCTGTGTGGATTCACAGAAATCACTTACAGGAAGTCAAATCCATTGATGATTTGAAAAACCTTCTCTCGGTATGGGAGGGTGATCAAGCGGATGAAGAAAAGGTTAGTGGTGCCTTGCGACATGCAACAAATATGGCAAAACAAAGAGTTGAATCAAGTAAGTTAAGATTCCTGAAATCACTCCATACAGAATATAGCCAACAACAAACTGCTGTGAAAATCAGAACAGCCCGGGAATTAGGTCGATTGATAAAATCATTGAAGCCCAATCTGGTATTAACGGATTTTCAAACTGACTCTCAATTTGTTACTGAAGGTGCCTTGAAGCCGAAAATTAATGACGCGATTCAACGGCTTGGAGTTCAATTTAGATTAACAGATTATTTAAAATGGGAAATCGCCCATTTCATCGAATCGTTAAGTAGCAATGAAATCCAATCTCGGCGGTCAGGAAGCAGCCTTGATGCAGCACTCAATGATTACCGATGGAAAATTCAAGATACTATTAGAGATGCAATTAAATAGAAAATTTTACTTCCTTATGTGCTGAAAATGCCGAAATCGCCTTTAGTCAGTGCCCGAACTAATGATTGAGATTATTTTCACTAATTAAGGTTATATCAATTAAGTATCTAGAGATGGTAAAAAATTTAAAGGGACCCTCCTTACGGAGTGGAACTACCCCTTCCCACCTCCCTTCAATAACCCGTACTCCACCTCGTAGAAACATCCGGGCACTGAGATGAAGTACCTAGACTTCTTCTGCTCCTCAGCTTCCGCAATCTGCTTCAGGAGAGATGCCTGCTCATCGGGCTTGTGATTGAAGGTCACCCATCGCTTGGTCTCATCGCTCATCTTCCAGGACCTGACCAGTGACCGAGATAGGAGATATTAACACTTTCAAACAACGGAAATTTCACAAAATCGAAACAGAATGTTTTCCCTGGGGAAGAG
>CAYRHB010000117.1:0-10769 GCA_964424035.1 uncultured Leptolinea sp. | reverse complement strand
GGTTGAAAATGGAAAATGCCTTGCTTAAGCTGATGGAGACCATCCGTTTTCAAGACATCACCATCCAGCAGATAACCTACCATGCCGGGCATTCACGACGCACTTTCTATCGCAATTATTCCTCCAAAGAGGACATCCTCGCCGGGTTTTTCCACCGGATTTGGGAGGAATACCGGGGGAAAATCGTACAGGAACCGGATTTATCGATGCCGAATATTGCCCGGGTTTTCTTTTCGTGCATGCAAAACCATCTGGAATTTCTGACAATCATCAACCGGCATAATTTATTACCCATATTTCTTTCGAAGGTTGATGAGTTGCTCCCATCCGCGTTTTATGCGGCACGCGGGGAAAGAATCGCATTACCGGCAGAAACAGTGCGATACGCCCTGGCATTTAGCGCCGGAGGGTTTATGCGGATATTGATCCTCTGGTTAAACGATGGCGCAAAGAAAACACCGGATGAAATGGGAGCCATGGTGGAAGGTTTCTTTACAATCGACAGGAGAGCATGAGAATACCGGGTCAGGATTATATTCGAAGTCTGCGATGGGATGGTGGAAACCTGAAAACCTGCCAGGAATTTACTGGATTGTTCCCAACCGAACCAACCTTTTCCCAACCATCACCAGCCAGGTGATCAGAAGCAAGGCATTGGGAATGACCACCAACAGTGTGATAACCGTTGATGATGTAAATATCTGACGAAAAAAATCAACCAGAGAGAAAGTATAGGCGGCAATGCCCGTCCATGTCGTTGCCCGTGAAAATTGCAAACTCTGCCGCATGACCACTGAAACCAACAGACCTGAAATGGATACCAGAAAAAGCCCGGTGTTGAATCCATTAACAGCCCGCTGACCGGTTCCGGCAAGTACGGTTTCACCGGCGGCCAGAAAGGATACCCTCTGTGTTTCCGTATCCGCCGCAGCAAATTGATGGCTAATGGACAGCATTGTGAAAGGGTTGTTTGTGGCAAAAAAGATTCCAATCCCCGTCAATGCCATTGCGGGAACGATCAGCATCAGGCTTGGATTTGTTTTTTGAAGGACTGTATAAAGGGCTAGAAATAAAAAGATTAGCATTAGATACATAAGAATCTCCAACCCCCAGTAATCCAATATGCCGATGACCGGGTTGCTGTGCATTAATGAGAACCAGCCGTTAACCGTAATAGGCTGTGGGAAGAAAACCAGAAAGACAATTTCACCCAGAATTGTCGCAGCGGCGATGAAAGCGGCAATGCCACCTATTTTATGCAATTTCCTGTAATCAGGATTTGGATTTGTTTCCGGTGAGTCTCCACTTTTCATCAAAAACCATCCCTTCTCACCTGTTTTCTGTACTGGCTTCAGGTGAAATACGTACTTGATGGACCTTTCGAAGGTTTTCACTACTCAGATATATATAATTAGACCAGGAAATTGAAACTTCCCTCTCGATCTGGAAAAACCTCCGGCCTATTACCACCTTTTTCTTGTATCACTGACTGGAAGGTTTACAAATAATCATTCTTCTATGGAAAGATACATTTACCAGTATAACTACTGACACGCATTCAGCAAATAAAAACCGATGCAGTTCACACAGTGAGCACCGGTTTAAATATCTGTACCTATAGATTTCTAATTCAAGCGAAAACGGTTTTATGCCTTGTCAATACTGGAAAGAAAGGATCAGTGAAGGTCAGGCAATATGTCAGGCATCGCTTGGATCTATCTGAAATGCGGTGACCGCTTCGCGTTCAGCCAGTTCCGCACGGATTTCCGCGTGCTTTTCACGGGTGATCGGATAGGCTTTAACCGCCAGGAAGCTCAAGAGCAAAATGATGGCGCTGGCCGGACCGATAAGCACCCGGATGGCGAATAAGGCGGAAGCAGGTTGAACCGGATCAGGAAGCCCCGGCGTGGCATTGATGTAACCGGAAAGCTCCAGCGCCCAACCGGAGATGAACAATCCCAGCGCCAAGCCCATCTTTTGCAGGAAAACGAAAAATCCGTAGAACACACCTTCCCGGCGTTGGCCGGTTTCAAGTTCATCCAGTTCCACCACATCGGGAACCATGCTCCAGGGAACCAGGTATCCCACCGAGATACCGATACCCGCGACGGCTGCCAGTACAAAGGTGGCAACGACCTGACCGGGCTGAAGGAAGAATAGACCCATCAGGGCGACGACAAAAAAGCCTGTGCCGAGGTAATACACATTCTGTTTGCCGATCTTCTCGCTGACTTTGGCCCAGATCAGCACCCAGATAAAGGACGAGAACTGGATGGCCAGCAGCAGAAAACTGAAAAGACCCATATCCAGTTTGATCCAGTCTTTGGTGTATAGCTGCAGATTGTTCTGGGCGAACTGAATGGCCAGCCATGAAAGCATGTAGATGGTGGTAACCAGAATAAACGGCTTATTGCTCAGCGCGATCTTCAAACCTTCAAAGAATCCCGGACCTTCGGCTGCCGGTTTGGTATTGACAGCGAAATCCGGTTCCTTTGTTCCAAAAAAGGTAATGAAACACGGTCCGGCAATGAACAGCGCCCAGATGGCGGCGCTGACCATATATCCCACTTTCGGGTCCTGGGGATACTGGTTGACGATGATGCCATGGAAGAAAGCCGCCAGCACGCCGCCAAGGATGGAAAAGCCCATGCGCACCGAGGAGAGGCGCGTGCGCTCATCATAATCCTGGGTCAATTCCGCCGTGAGGGAAACATAGGGTACGTTTACGGCCGTATAGGCGGTATCCAGAAGGATGGCAACCACCAGGTAATACCAGAACAAACCGGTCTCGCTCAATGGTGGTACGATCCATTGAAGGAAGAAAGCCAGGCCGAAAGGAATGGCGGCGATCAACAACCACGGCCGGCGGCGTCCAAACTTGCTTACCGTTCGATCGGTCAACCAGCCGATGAGGGGATCGTTAACCGCGTCCCAGATCTTGGCGATAAGGAAAACATTGCCTGCAATGCCTGGCCGAAGCCCGGCGACATTGATGAGGAAGTTAAGCAGAAAAAATCCATTAATGGCGGTCGCGATTGCTGCGCCCAGGTCGCCAGCCCCGTAGGCCAGCTTGGTTTTTTGAGAGAGTCTGGTAGTTGTCATGGCTTCCTTACAATTCTATGGCTTTCGAATGTTCGATGGTCCAATTTTGCCGGAAATCAGGTGGAACCTCAATGCCCGACGATTCTGCCTGTCCGCGTAACGCAAAGTGTTCATACAACAGGTCCGCTGTCTTCCGCATTCTGCGGCGCTCTTCGGGGAAGCAAAGGTTGTGGGTCTCAAAGACGGTCTTGATCATGTCGAAATGCTCTGGAAGATTATACGAGTGTCCGTCAGGCTCATCGAGGTGGATGTTCAAAAGATTGGTAATTTGCGGATCAAAACAGGCAACCATGAGTGCCTGATCATAAAAGGTGCCACCGCCGTCCGTGTATTCCTGTCCGTTGAGCCGGGTGGGGATGATGTACGTGTTCATACTCCAACCGGCAAGAATAGCCTTGACCACCGGAGCGGCTTTAACCTCCCAGGTGCGTCCCTGCCACACAAATGAACGGGCGGGACGGGTCATCCCCAGGTATTCGGGATAGCCGTCGGTG
The DNA here is from genome assembly GCA_964424035.1 of uncultured Leptolinea sp. Taxonomy (GTDB): domain Bacteria; phylum Chloroflexota; class Anaerolineae; order Anaerolineales; family Anaerolineaceae; genus Leptolinea. The sequence continues at coordinate 7,173 of CAYRHB010000117.1, read as the reverse complement.
CGGGAGGCGGCCACGGTCAACGGCAGGGCGATATCATCAAAGGTGATATCCGCCGGGTGCGCCGAACCGGTGTAAGCAGCCAGTCTATCCAGTAAAAACACCTCAAGCGGTCCAAGGTTGCCAAATCCCTTCCAGAGATGCAGGGGATTTTTGTTAATCGAAATGAATTTTTTGGGTTCGAGATGGGCCATCAGGTTTTCGAGATCATCCAGCGCGTGCAACGCCGCCGGTTTGTAAATATCCGGATGACGGGCGGCAGCCAACTGCACGGAATGGAAGAAGCCGTTCAGAACGCCGGCTGAAATCCCGTAGACATACCGCACCTCGCCGCCTCCGCGTGCGAATCCCGCGTCAACCGCGCTGGTGGTCACCATGCCGGCCAGGATACCGGAGAAACCACCGGCTCCGTAGATGACATTGGCCGGTTTGTCAAAGGGGAAATGATCCAATTGCCCGTCAAGGATCTCTTTAAATCGGGCAGTCAGTTCGACGCGGTTTTCTACAGACTGGCGCATATTCGTAACGGCTTCCGTGCTGCCAACGTAAGGCAGATCGACATGCCCGATGTACGGGTAATGAGTGGAGGCTGGCGGAAAATCTTTCTGCGCCAGTTCTTTTTTTAGTGACCTGTGCCGTTCCAACAGATCAAGGTAATGGCCGGTCAGCAGGGCATGGTTGCGTTCGTGTTCGGAGTGCATGACAAAGGAGGACGTGAACCAGTTGAGCTGCCATTGGCGGATGCGGGTAAAGGGGTGCGACCGCAGGATCGGTCGTGGATCGACGGATTGTAGATCAGACACAATGGCACCGGCATCAACAATCGCCGGGCGGCAGTCAAAGCGCCAGGCTCCGTTGACCTGTGTCGATTCGGTTGAGAGCAGCGTGCTCAGACCGGCGATCAACGCGTCAACCAGCAAGGCATCCTGCGGCGGCCCCAGATGGACAAAGCCATGGTCACATTGCAGGCTTTCATCCGGCGGACCGTACATGTGAAAAATGGCACTGTTATCCAGCGAACACAGATAGAGCGGGATCCCCATGTCCGAAACGTTCCAATTTTCGCGGCCGGTGCGGGTTTGCAGGTAATTGGCAACCCATCGCCGCAAGGGTTGCAGCGAATGAAAACCATATTTTGGATTTATTTTTATGGAACGAATATTCCGGCTATGGGCTTTGCCGAGAAACGAGCGGAAATCGTCAATGGCACTGGCTGTATTACCCCAGGTTTGCGGATCGCGCCGGGCGGCCAGCGCCAGGCTGAAAGCCAGGGCGGGCAGGTTGCCTCCACTGACCCCGAATACACGGCCGGGTTGGGTGCCGCTATTTACTAACTTTTCCGCCCAGTCCAATTCTTTAATGATCCGGGAGATTTCACCCAGTTTGGCAGATTGGAAGATGATGGTGGGAGGTGGGGTGGGGTTCGAATTCAAGAGGTTGATGTCCAATCTGTTCCTGAGGTATTAAGACATCATTATATACGAACCCCGGAAAACTAAAATAGATGTTATTTAAGAGAATCCATCTGAGATCCGATAGGCTATTCTGATGAATCGGGCAGATTTCACTCTTCTTTTTTTCTGGAAACCGTATCACCCTAGAACAGCTTTGGGAAATACCGTCCCACCTTGGCCATGTATTGCCGGTACGCGTCCCCGTAAACTGTCAACAATTTTTCTTCCTCTTCCAGGGTATGCAGGTACACAACCACAATGGTGTAGATCATCAACCCCAGGGCGATGAGATTGGGAATGAGCAAGAAGCAGCCGATAGCCAGGGCAAAAAATGCGAGGTAAGCCGGATGCCGGATGATCGCGAATATTCCGGTTGTGATCAATTTCGGTTCTTCACTCTCTTTGTACGCGTCTCGAATCGATTGTCCGACCGACCGAGTGAAGAGAATGTTCAAAAGGAACGCGGCGGAAAGCAACAGAATGGCTGCGATCTTGACCGGCGTAATATCGAGAATGGAAAGTTTCCATACCCAGTTGATGCTGTTGTAATGAAAAAAGAAGATAAAGATGATCACGGTCCATAACAGAAATGCCAGACCAAAAAGCGGCCCCAATTTATTCCGGATGCCGTATTTTTCACTCATCGTCCGTTCGTGTTTCTCTTCAACCTGACCATAGGTTGAAAAATAGTATGCCCAGAATGCGATGATCCACAAGAGCAGGAATATCTGTGAGTAATGAAAATCCATGTTTACGCCTTTCGATGTACGTTGATGATTAAAGCCCCCGGGGATGGTCAGAATTCGGGGCGTTTGCTTATTACCGCTTCCCCCGTAAAGACCGGATCACCCCGGTCAACAGATTAATCTGAGGTACAGTCCGGCTGTATTCCCTGTACGGGTCGCCAAATTTTTCAATGTTCTGACGATCTCCCTGCTGGATGTAGGCATATACGATGCCGGAATTCAGTACTGAGATTACGAGCATGATCCAGTGGGGACAGAAAAAGGTGAATGCGATGTAGAGCAGCATCGCCCCCAGGTATAAAGGATGGCGGACCAGGCTGTAGACTCCGCGGGTGTACAACCCTTCATTGCGGTGTCCCGTCAGAGCAACGATGGAAAGCACAATCAGCGTGAGGCCAACCCCGAAAACGAGAAACCCCGGATATGCCAGTATTTGCAGGGATGGGTTGGTGGGCAGAACAGGCAATAGCAAGAAGTACAGGATTATGGATAGCCCGTTGACAACATATCCCAGGTATTCCAACAGTTTTTTGTTCATTTTATTTGTAACAACATATACGGAAATAATTAGATTTCCGGTTCATTTTAGATTATTTCATTATTCCGGGATTAAAGTCAACCGGGTAACCTATCGAATCAATTTAATTTGAATTCTTGCATTGATCTTTCCCCACATCCTATCAGCGGTGACAGCGATTGCACCGGAATTCTTAGCCAAAGCCAGGCAAGCCCGGTCTCCAATGGACAGCCCGAATGATTTTGTTTAAGCCGCCAACTGCCCTGTGATAGTTGCCAGCTCTGAATCAAAAGGGATGACCTCCAACCCCAAAACAGAAAGAACATTGTGGGTTTCACCCGGAGGAAGCCCGTGCAGGATAAGTTTCGCGGCGACTTCAGAAAGATTGACCGCTGAGATTACCGCCTCCGGCAAGACTTCCTGAACTATGTCGGCTCCGGTTTCATTATTCAGCAGGACAAGGATGGCTGAAGCATCGAGTACGTATCTACTCAAGTCCGCCTTCCTCACGGCGGGATTCGATGAGATCATCCACCAGGGAAGTGCCTTCTTTTATATACCCGCGGACTGTTTGTTGCGCATAGGATATTGCCTGCGGCAAAGGAAGCAGACGGACAGAACCGTCTTCCAGACGCAGAATGATCTCATCTCCGGGTTTGATCTTTAATTCCCTGCGCAACCTGGATGGGAGTACGAGACGACCACCGGAATGTATATGAACCCTGAATTCCATTTCTGCCACCTTTTTCCTTTGAACCACATTCAGTATACACTGGTTTGGTCCGATACAGATGAAGCCGGTATTACCCGCTCGCGCCGCAACCCCCGTTGCCGTTGGGTACGTGCCAGGCTTCGCCGAGGCTCATGCCCAGCGTCTCGTAGATCTTCAACGTGGCTTTGGAGTGGTTGAGGGTATAGAAATGGATACCGCTTACGTTGTGGTCATACAGGTCAAAGACCTGCTGCGTAGACCAGTGGACGCCCACCTTTTCTACAGCTTCATCTGACTGCGCGCGCAGTACGGCCCGCAGCAGCTTCGCAGGGATGCGCGCCCTCTGTGCCAGTTCTGACATGCGCTTTAATCCGCTGATCGAGGTGACCGGCATGATGCCTGCCAGGATGGGAACTTTAATACCGGCGATCTCGCAGCGTTCGCAGAAGTCGTAGAAATCCCGGTTGTCGAAGAAGAGTTGGGTGGTGATACAATCCGCGCCCGCGTCCACCTTGGCTTTCAGGTAGTCCAACTCCTGAAGGCGGTTGGGCGATTCGGGATGCCCTTCGGGGAAGCCCGCCACGCTGACCCCGAAATGGGGGAAATGTTTTTTTATGAACGAGACCATATCCACAGCGTGGGCAAATCCATTGGGAGCAGGGGTGAAATCCGGGTTGCCGCGGGGCGGATCGCCGCGCAACGCCACCACATTGCGGATGCCGGCCGCCGCGTATTTTTCCAGCTGGGCGCGGATATCATCGCGGCTCGCGCCGACGGCTGTCAGGTGCGCCACCACATTCAGCGGAGTCTCCTGCTTGAGGCGGATGACGAGGTTCTGCGTGAGTTCGTTGGTCGAACCGCCCGCGCCGTAGGTTACGCTGACAAAAGACGGGCGGATGGGGGACAGCTTGCTGATGGTCTCCAGCAAACGGCAGGAGGCATCCTCGGTTTTGGGTGGGAAGAATTCAAAGCTGAAGTGGACTTTGTTTTCCTTTAATATCTCAGACAGGTGCATGGGGATCTCACTGTGTAATCAGAATCAGGCGGTTGACCGCCTCGGACAGCCATTAAATATACCGTATTCCTGATAAATTTTGTCAATTTTTACAGGGTTTACCCGAATACGGATGTCCCCCGGTTGTTTTCCATTTACCGTGGACGCATCTCCAGCGCGTCGAATGGACAGACCGATACACACAGTCCGCAGGCGGCGCATTTGTCCACGTCCACCCGCGCGATCTGCTTGAGCGGGGCGTGCAGGGCATTGAACTGGCAGACCTTTTCGCATTGCCCGCAGGCTTTGCACCGGTCTTCCATAACATGGGCAGACAGTTCCAGGGTAGTGACCACTGCCTGACCTTCCCTGAATTTTTCCAAATACAGTCCTTTTACCTCGTCAAGACTGTGATAGCCGTGTGCCGCCAGCCACTGCCCGGCTTCTTCGGCGATCCGGCCGTATACATCCGGGCCTTTGAGGATGGCGGCGGTGCACACTTCGACCAGCGACGCGCCCGCCATGAAGAACTCGATCACGTCTTCACCGCGCGAGACGCCGCCCACGCCGATCACCGGTTTGCTGGTGACGCGCGCCACCTCGAACACCGAGCGCACCGCCAGCGGTTTGATGGACACGCCGGAAAGCCACCCGTAACCGAATTGTGATCCCAGCGGGGATGACGCGCGTTCAATATCGATCTGCAGCGTGGGGCCGAAGCTGTTGATGCAGGTGAAGCCGTCAACGTACGGATCAAGTACACGAGCGATCTCGCCCAGGTCTCCGGCGTGCGAGCTGAGCTTGGCAATGATGGGGACGCTCACGGCATTCCGCAGCGCCCGCGCGGTTTCCAGCAGGCGCTCTGAATCCAGGTAGTGGATGGAAAACTCAATGATATCCATGCCGGCCTGTTCCAGCCGCGGACCGAGGGATGCCAGGTCTTCGGCGGTGTAGCCCACACTGGCGATGAGCGGTAGACCGTATTCCTGTGCCGCGGCCAGCGCGATACCGTATTCGTGTTCGAACCAGCGTTCCGGCGGAAGTTCGCTCCACAGTTCGGTGTTCAACAGGCTGTCTTTGCCGAAACGCACCATGTTGGGGTGGGGCACCGGCGCGGCTACGCCGGAGATGGTCTTGGCCAGCAGTCCGCCCGCTCCGCCTTCCGCCGCCCTGCGCAGCATGGCGCCCGAACCCACGTTGGGTCCGGCGGCGGGAATCACCGGGTTGCGAAAAGTGTGATTAAAAATTTGTACCGATAGGTCAATTGTGGATGTCATAGGCTGCCTGTGAAAACGGGGATTCCCCTGCCTTTAACTATACTGCAAACAGACGGAAATTCCTGTCCGGGAGCCGTCCGGATTTGACGTTACGGCACCGCCCACAGGCGGATCTTCTCCCACTCCAGTGAGACCAGCAGACTGCCATCCGGCGAGACGGCCACGCTGCGCGTATCACCGGGGATGGAATGCACCAGCGCCCAGTCTTCCACGCTGCGGAAGCGCAGAGCAGGGTCGTTCTGCCCCGATCCGGTGATGAGAAGCCATCCGTCAGGTGAGAAAGTTACACACTCGGCGATGTCGTCGAATTGCTGCAATTTCGCCCAATCACCTGTGCGCCAGACGACCACGCCGCCCTTGATACAGCCGCTGGTATTGGTCTGTGAGCAAAAGGAGGTTGCCAGCAGCCGCCCGCTGGGCGAGAGCGCCAGGCGGTTGGCCTGCTTGCCGGCTGAGAAGACCTTTTCTTCTTTGCCATCGGCCGCTGACCACACGCGGATCAGGCCGTCAGTACCGGCGCTGAAGAGGCGCGTTCCGTCGGGGGAGTAGGCCAGCGCGGTGACGTTCTGCCCGGCGGCGTTCCACTGCTGCTCGACCGCCCAGGTGCGCGTGTCGTAGATCCAGATGACACCGTTGGGCCAGCCGCTCAGACCGCCTACTGCCAGGCGGGAGCCGTCGGGCGAGAAGGCCAGGCTGCTGGAGGTGGGCAATGAAGCGGGCGCGGCGGTCTGCGAACCGTCCGCCGGGTTCCACACGCGCAGGGTTTGCCGGTTCAGGTCGTCCGCCGCCGAAACGAGCTGCGTGCCGTCCGGCGAGAAGGCCACATCCCACACGATGCCGGTGAGTCCTTTGAATGAGCGCAGGTACGCGCCGCCGCGGCTGTTCCACAGGCTGATGTCGAAGTCGCCGTTGTTCCCTGCGCCAGTGGCGAAGGAAGCCCCGTCCGGTGCGAAGACGGCCTTGCGCAACGACTGCCAGGGGATAAACGCCTGCACGGCCAGCGCATCCGCGTTCTCGGGGGTGATGGGGGGGTGCGCCGCGGCGGCTGCCGTGAGGGTGGTTAAAGCCAGCGCTAGAATGACAAGTACCGGGATGGTCCGTTTCATGGGGTTTCTCCTGAATGGCAGGAATGGTGAATGTGATAATTCTAGCGGAAAAGGTATGGTTGGGGGTAATTGATGCGCTCAAAGGTGAGCGCAACCTACTCCTGTGTGCCTGCTTTCCATAAACAACTATCGAGATGTTTGCACTAATCCACATCGCTTACAATATTTATCCTCATCATCAAGGTCTAATGAGCATTCAGGGCAAAACTTCCTTCTCTCGGTAAAATTATCAAATAACCAATCAAAGAAAAGTGCTGAAGATAATAACGTAAAACCAATTATCGTATATGCAAAGAATGATCCATTAGGCAAACTAAACCAATTAGGAGAAATTTCTTTAAGAATATCTTCCAGAAAGGAAGAAATGCCT
>CAYRHB010000116.1:0-10968 GCA_964424035.1 uncultured Leptolinea sp. | reverse complement strand
CAAACATACCGCCGCTGCCGCAGCAGCCGTCATAGACACGGCCGTTAAAAGGTTCGATCATCTCTACAAGCAATTTGACAATGCTGGCAGGGGTGTAAAATTGTCCGCCTTTTTTTCCTTCCGCATCAGCAAATTGTCCCAAAAAGTATTCATAGACGCGCCCAAGCAAGTCTTGCGTTTTATGTGCATCTTGCCGAAAACCAATTGTGCCGATCAAATCAATCAACTCTCCAAGACGTTGTTTGTTTAATTCAGGGTCTGCATATATTTTTGGCAGCACTCCCTTAAGTGGTGGGTTAATTCGTTCGATGGTATCCATGGCGTCATCAAGATATTTACCGATTTCGGGCTGTTTGGCGCGGTCCTGCAGGTATTGCCAACGTGCTTTTTCTGGAACAAAGAAGACGTTTTTTGCCAGGTACTCATCCGAGTCTTCCGCATCAGCGCCTTCAAATTCACCTTTGTTTTCTTCCAGTTTCTGATACAGGTCATTAAATGCATCAGAGATATATTTAAGGAATATCAATCCCAACACGACGTGTTTGTATTCCGCCGCGTCCATATTGGAACGCATTTTATCCGCAGCTGCCCAGAGGGTTTTTTCCAGTTCGTTGTTTTCTGCCATAGTATTCTCCTGCCATGAATAACAAAAAATCCCCCACAACAATAATCTTGATTTTACTCAAAAGGTTGAATAAACCAAAATTCTGTCAAAAATGACGTGGCTTTTCAAGTTAGCGCAAAGGGGCTTGCTTACACCACTAAATGGTGAACCTTTGACCATTATGCCAGCGAAGCATATACTGGTAAGCAAAATCCCGCCTTTGCAGACGGGATTTTCTTGTGAGCGCGAAGGGGCTCGCCTGTGCCACGAAGTGGTAAACTCTTAACCAGTATGCCAGCGAAGCAGGTACTGGAATCAAAAATCCACCTAATTCTGGCGGATTTTCTTGTGAGCGCGAAGGGGCTCGACATTCTTAACCAGTATGCCAGCGAAGCAGGTACTGGTACAAAAAATCCGCTATTTTCTAGCGGATTTTACGAGTGAGCGCGAAGGGGCTCGAACCCTTAACCAATGGCTTAAAAGGCCACTGCTCTACCATTGAGCTACGCGCCCAACCAACAGGGCACTATTCTATCACGCACTTTACCGCGCGTCAACAAAACTGACCCGAATTTCGGATGTTATAATACCCCCAGTTTACAGGAGGAATCCCCCGATGCTCGACATCTCCATCACCTACTGCGCGGTTTGACACTACACCCCCTATGCTGTCAGTTTGACAGCCGAACTTTTGAAAAACCTCGAAACCGATATTGACCGGGTGACCCTGGTCCCCTCGGAAGGGGGACGATTCGAAGTGGTGGTCAACGGAACGCTGATCTATTCCAAATTGTCCACCGGCCGGCACGCCAATCCCGGCGAGGTGCTGGCACTGCTCAAAAAATACTTACAGGAAAAGCATTAATGACAAAAAAAGGACGTGTTTTCTCAGGCGCCCGACCCACCGGACGTCAGCACCTTGGCAATTATCTCGGCGCCATCAAGAACTACGTGGCTCTGCAGGATGACTTCGACTGCGTGTACTGTATTGTGGATGTGCACGCCCTGACCACCATGGAAACCACCCTGGAGATCAAGCAGAACACCTACGACATGGCGCTCGATTGGCTGGCTGCCGGCATCCGCCCGGAAGAAAGCATTGTCTTTATCCAATCCCATGTACCCCAGGTTATGGAACTGCACACCTACCTGTCCATGGTCACGCCCCTCGGCAAGCTGACAGACCTGCCAACCTTCAAAGAGAAGGTACGCGACAACCCGAATAACGTCAACTACGGTCTGGTGGGATATCCGGTGCTTATGTCCGCCGATATCCTGCTGTATAAAGCCAATTTCGTGCCGGTGGGCATCGACCAGGCGCCGCACCTGGAATTCGCCCGCGAGTGCGTGCGTTCGTTCAATTACCGTTACAACACCAAGGCACTTATTGAACCGCAGATGAAAGCCACCGAGTTCCCCAAAGTTCTGGGAACCGACGGTGTGAATAAAATGGGCAAGAGCCTGAACAACCACATCGAATTGGCATCATCCCCCGAAGAGACCCAGCAGCGCGTGATGACCATGGTCACCGATCCACAGCGCATGCGCAAGACCGATCCCGGCAACCCGGATGTGTGCAATGTGTATTCCCTGCACAAAATGTTCACGCCCGCTGACGAGGTGGCGAACATCAACGTGGAATGCCGCCGTGCGGGAATCGGCTGTGTGGACTGCAAAAAGAAACTGGCGGCCAGCCTCAACGCGCACCTCGAACCCTTCCGCGCCCGCCGGGCTGAACTTGACCGGAACCCGCAGCGCATCTGGGACATTCTGGATGACGGCGCCAAACGCGCCGGGGTGATTGCCGAAGCCACCATGGTGGAAGTCCGCGAAGCCATCGGACTGCCCTGATCCATGCGCGCGGTCATTCAACGGGTCAAACACGGGCGCGTCACCATTGAGGGCGCCGTCACCGCCGACATCCAACACGGTCTGGTGATCCTTCTGGGCATCGGCCCGGAGGATACTGGAATGACGCTACAGGCTGCCGCGAAAAAGATCGCGTTGATGCGCATCTTTGAAGACGACCAGCGCAAGATGAACCGCTCCATCATTGACGTGGACGGCTCGGCGATTGTGGTTTCCCAGTTCACGTTATATGCCGACACGCGCAAGGGCAACCGGCCGTCCTTCATCGGCGCCGCCCCGCCTGATCTTGCCAGTCCGCTTGTGGACAGTTTTGTTCAATCCCTGATTGATCAGGGCGTTCCCACGCAGACCGGCGTCTTCGGCGCCGATATGCTGGTAGACATCAGCAATGACGGCCCGGTGACCATCATCCTGCGGGATGACTGAAACCGTCAGCCCGGCAGGGGACCATCCCAGCAAAAATGATCAAGCTGCACCGCCGCCGCCCCGCACTTCAGGGCGGCTTTTGCGTCCCGCAGATTGCATATCCCCCCCAGGATGATGGGGATTTCCAATCCCTTCAGGTTGATCAGGCCTTCGAGCATTTGAGGGAACAACCCCGGACCATGCAGCCTGCCATGAACGATCCATCCCCCGCTGACCGGTAATGATCCGCGCGGTGTGCCCAGGGTCACAGCAGCTACCTCATCCGGCAGATTTCTGAGCATCTCCAGGTCTTCCCCATGGGAGATATGAATCACCAGCGGCAATTCGCCGCCGGCCGCCGCAACCAGTTGCAGCATCCAGTCACGTGAGCAACCGGGGGGCAATCCCAGTTCGATGGCCGCAATTCCCTCCAGCTCCTCACAATCCCGCACCATCCGGTCCAATTCGCCGGGGTCGGAACTGATCATATGCACCCACACCGGAGAGGCAGATTGCGCCCAGTGGGCGGCATAGCGGCGCCTGATGGCATTCCACCCGCTGTTGGGTAATCCGGTGTGCAGCAGGAAACCACCGGGGAATGGCACCAACGTCCGGTCACCGGAAGGAACCCGGACGCGCGCGCTGACCGGATTGGTAACGAATATCGTCCCGGCTGGAATCTGCGCCTGCGACGGAGAGAATCCCTGTGTACCCGCCTGGTTCATCCAACGGGAGGTCAGTTCGATTGCCCTGCGGCTGCTTTGCGGCATCAGATTTCCAATTCCGCCAGCTGAAACACCGGACCATCTGAACAGGCATATTTCCAGCCCCGGCGCGTTTTCACGGCACAAACACCACACTCCGCCGTTCCGGAACAAACCATGGGAGTATCCACCAGTACCTGGGTATCCTGCTTTCTGGCTGATTCACCCCCGCCTGCGAGCTTGGACCAGACCGCAAGATGATCAAGGTTTGTATCCCCGATCACACAATCCGCCCAGGCCAGCGCTTCCAGCAGTTGGTCACGGGTCAAGATTTCAATTTCCACCGGAATGTCTTCCGGCAGATGATATGTGAACAATGCGGCTTCGCCGCCGTTCGCCAGGGTCATCCCGGCAACCGGTAAAAGCCGCAGAGGATTCTCCGTTCCGGATATCATCAACAGACGTCCGGGCTTTTCCTTCCGGAACATAAAACCCTTACCCAACGGGTATCGTATATGGTATAGGTCACCCGGCTGCCACAGATGGTTGTTCTGAGACATACCGGTCAGGTATGCTCCGTCTATACCACCGGGGAAGAGAATGGCCGGTAAAATATCTCCATCCCGTCGGGCTGTCACGTATTGTCCAGGTTGGATTAATCGGTTGAAATGATCATCGAATTCAAAACAGAAACTTTTTCCGTTCTGAAAGATCCGCGAGATGGAAGTTTGTATTGACTTCATTGAACCGACTATATCACAATGTATAATTTTGTAATAAGAACACAAAAATAAGGAGAGAGAATGGATATCGCATCTTTAGTCGCATTGGTTAGCGGTGCGGCATGGCTGGCCGCTGTCGCACTGGTAGTATTCTTTGTTTTGCAGGCATCCCGTGGTAAACCGGTGGCGCGGGGTGGTTTCATCCTACTGGTCGTTGTGCTGGTAGCTATCGCGCTTTCAACCGTTAGCGCCGGTCTCGTCTTCATCGAACCGGACAAACGCGGCGTGGTCATCACGGCGTTCGCTCCGGGTTATCGTGAACAGGCCCTGACCCCCGGACTCCACTGGGTCATTCCCTTCGCGGAATCGGTAGTGCAGTACCCGATCAGCCGTCAGACCTACACCATGAGCATAGCGCCAAGTGAAGGTCAGATCTCAGGTGACGATTCGATCACAGCCCGTACATCAGACGGTCAGGAAATCTATGTCGACGCGTCAGTGATCTACGCCATAGATCCGGAACAGGTCGTACGGGTGCATATCCTGTGGAAAAACCGTTACGGTGAAGAACTAGTACGCGCCCAGTCACGCGGTGTCATCCGCGATGTCGTGTCACAGTACCGGGTGGAAGAGGTTGTGACATCGAAACGCTTTGAAATGGCTGAAAATCTACGCACAACCATGACCGAAAAACTCAATGAAAATGGACTAACCCTGGTCGATTTCATACTGCGCAACATCACGTTCTCGCCGGAATATGCCGCTTCCGTTGAACAGAAACAGATAGCAGAGCAGACAGCCCAACAGGCGAAATTTGTTGTGGAACAGAAACGCCAGGAAGCTGAGCAGGCTCGCCAGACAGCCCAGGGAGCGGCGGATGCCTCTGTCATCCGCGCCAAAGGTGAAGCCGAAGCCCGTGTCATCGAAGCCCAGGCAGAAGCCCAATCATTGGAGCTCATCGCCCGCGCGTTGCAATCCAACCCTGACCTGCTCACCTACCAGTACATCACGAAGATCTCGCCGACGATTGACACGATGCTGCTTCCCAGTGACAACCCCTTCATGTTCCAGCTTCCCGGCTTGAATTCCACAGAGACCACTCCGTAACCCATGCAGGAACAGGACCTTTTCGGCCAGGCGATGGAAGACCGGATGAAGACTGAAGCCCCGCTGGCTGAACGCATGCGCCCGCGCAGCATGGATGAATTTGTCGGCCAGGAGCATATCACGGCTCCTGGCCGGCTTCTTCGCCGCGCCATTGAAGCCGACCGCCTGTTTTCGTCCATCCTGCTTTACGGCCCCCCGGGTACAGGGAAAACCACCCTCGCCCGGATCGTTGCCAACCATACACAGGCGTACTTTGAGAGCATCTCCGCGGTTTTGGCCGGGGTTCCCGAATTGCGCCGGGTGATCGGAGAAGCCGAAACCCGCCGCAAACATCACAATCAGCGCACACTCCTTTTTGTGGATGAGGTTCACCGCTGGAACAAAGCCCAACAGGACGCCCTGCTGCCGCACGTTGAACGTGGACTGATCAAATGGCTCGGAGCCACCACCCAGCACCCTTTTTTTGTAGTCATCCCGGGATTGGTCTCACGCTCCCGAATTTTTGAATTGGGTCCATTAAAAAATGAAGATCTTCTCAAGATCCTCGAGTCAGCCCTTAATGATGAAGAACGGGGTTACGGCCGATTAAAAATTGACCTGCCGGAGGAATCGCGAGGGCATCTTATCAGTATGGCCAATCACGATGCCCGTAATCTGCTTAATGCGATCGAGCTGGCTGTAGAAACCACCCGGCCTTCAGAGGACGGGATCATCCATATCACACTGGATATTGCCCAGGAATCCATCCAGAAACGTGCCCTGACCTACGATAAGAAAGGCGACAACCATTACGATACAATTTCGGCCTTTATAAAATCTATCCGCGGGTCCGATCCGGATGCCGCTCTGTACTGGCTGGCAAAGATGCTGTCCGCCGGTGAAGATCCACGCTTCATTCTTCGGCGTCTGGTAATCCTCGCCAGTGAAGATATTGGTCTGGCCGATCCGCAGGGATTGGTCGTTGCCGCTTCGGCGGTTACCGCATTCGAGTTCATCGGAATGCCGGAAGGGGTCTACCCGATAACGGAAGCTACACTTTACCTGGCAACTGCCCCCAAAAGCAATTCCGCCACGGCCATCTACGAAGTGATGGGGTTGATCCAGAAGGAAGGTATGGGCGCGGTTCCCATCCATTTGATGGATTCCAGCCGCGATGCGGCCGGCTTTGGTCATGGACAGGGATATCTGTATCCCCATGACTATCCGGGACATTTCATCCCCCAGAATTACCTCCCCGAAAATCTTGCCGGGAAACGGTTTTATAAACCGTCAGACCAGGGATACGAAAAAGAGATCGCGGAACGCATGTCATACTGGCAACAACAGGTGGAAAAAGCCCGCCAGTCCATCGTTTCCATGTCGAAAGGCGGATAATATGGCAGTCCTCATCCTCGCGCGGCACGCAGAAACAGATGTCATTGGTAAACGGCTGACCGGCCGGATCACCGGGGTACACCTGACGGGCAGGGGTCGCTCTCAGGCGGCAACCCTGGCCGGGAAACTGAAATCAGCCGGAATTGGCGCCATTTTCAGCAGCCCACTGGAAAGGGCGATGGAAACCGCCCGCCCGCTATCTGAAACGTTGGGGATACCGGTAAGCCCTCATAATGGACTCACAGAAGTGAATTTTGGTGCCTGGCAGGGAAAAACCTACAAACAACTGGAGAAGCTCAAGCTCTGGCAGACCATTCAAACAACGCCATCCCAGGTTACTTTTCCCGCCGGCGAATCGTTCGTCACTGCCCAGCAGAGGATCGTTGCCAGCCTCGAAGAGATTGCGTCTGCCATGGGGAAAGACGATGTTGCCATCTGTTTTTCGCACTGTGATCCCATCAAACTGGCACTGGCATATTACCTGAATATGGCGCTCGATGATTTTCAGCGCATCACGATCGAACCGGCTTCGCTCTCATTGATTTTTCTGGGAGGAAATACTCCCCGTCTCGGCCCCATTGATCTTCCTGTGTCTGACATTAAATCCATAGAGAAACTGACCGGAATCGGCAACTTGCCGGTACACGTGGATGTCAATAACCGGAATCCGGACGAATAACTAGCCGGTGGGTAAATTGAAGTAGTTATAGATCGCCCGTGAGATTTGGGCGTACATGATGTTGACCGGGTCAAAGACCACCTGAACCGGATGGTATAGATAGACCGTGATCACATAATTGCCGCCGGGTGTGTAAACAATTCCGGCATCCTGCATCGTGTGAATCACTCCATCCGTTGTATCTGTGACCCAGCCATGTTTGTGCGCGAATTGGGTCCCTTCGGGTAATCCGGCTTCCAGTAGAACACCGATCTTGTTCTTAGCCAGGTAGGCGATCATTTGCCGGCATTCATTCTGACTGATCTCATTCTGAAAAGCGGCCGGAAAAGTCCCGCCACCAGAGTTGGCACAGTCATAGATATCACCCAGCAAAAGTCCCATCTCCATGGGGGTTGTCTGATTGTATTGGTCAGGGAATGTATTGATGTCTGTGCGTGAATTTGCCGGGGTTACAAAGCGCTTTAATAATGGCGCCCCCTGATAAAAATACCCGCCCAGGAAGGTGTTTTCCAATCCCAGTGCCGCCATGTCCTGGCTTACGACCAGCGGCCCGGTATTGGCATCCAAAACTTCGGACATCAATTTGTCTGCCGGCGGATTATCGGAACGGTCGATCATTAATGTGATCTGGTCGCCCACTGTTGGGAGCAGCGGTTCGTTTGCCCGTTTGAAGACGGATACCATGATCGGTATCTTCATGGTACTCGCGGCTGTAAATGCCACATTGGATTGAATGGCTTCGTTTTGATTTACGGCAAAATGTAATTCCTGATTGGTTTGAAGGTCATACAGGTAGAGTTCGGCAAGACCATCAAAACTATCGGCAATGATCTGTTGAAGGAGAATCTGAAGATTCTGGAGAGAAGGTCGCGGAGGTGCCACAGTTTTCAGGGACAGATTGACAACCCGGTTCAAGGGTGATCGAAGTGCATCGGAAATCAACACCACTGCCCGGTCAACATCCAGTGTGGTCCCAGAAGTCCCACCGCTGAAATTAGTACTGCCGGCTACCGGAATGGCAGCCGAGGGGGGGGAATCAAATCGTGAAGAAATCTCATCGATCAGATATCCGCGTAATCGCGCTTCTGACAGTTTTGAGCTGAGAGGAATATCAGCCGAAGAAGGCTGCTGGTTCCACAGGTATTCCCAGAATCCCTCCCAGAAAGGTTGATTCACCCTCTGAAGATCAGCCGCAGAAAGCATGCTTTCCAGATCCAGTTCAAAACCCACTACAGCGGGTTTTACCTGGATAATGGATTCACCGTATTGCAACTCGACCGGTAGTCCATATGCCTGAACAAGCCGTTCAGCTGCAGACTGCCTGCCCAATCCCCCTACGGGTACTCCACCGATTCGCATGCCGGGAGGGAAATTTCCCCTGATCCGGCTGTATCCGATCAGGTTATATACAGCCAATAAAACAGCAATAAAAATGAGCGCCAGGGATGCCCAGCGCAGGAATGACAGAGATCTTCTATTCGCCATAATACCTCATATCAAATTTTACCAGAAACATATCACCCACCTAATTTACTTATTAGGATTTATTCTAGAAATGATGCGATAATAATAGGTGCTATAACATTGTCTCCAATCATGGAAATCCTGGATAGAAGGATAATGAAAAAATTCCAGATGCCAGTTGGTCTTGAAATTACACTTTTATATCTTTTATTTGGTGGATTATGGATCCTGTTCTCAGACATGATCCTCGAGTATTTTGTACACGACACACATGAACTAACCAGGCTTCAAAACTTCAAAGGGTGGTTTTATGTCCTGATCAGTGGGTTTCTGATTTATAGTCTCTTATATCGATATATCCGACGATACAAGCATACACATAAGCAATTAAAAGAAAGTGAGGAGCAATTGCTCCTCGCCATATCCGTCTCGAAACAGGGAATTTTCGATCTGGATGTTAGGAATGACATTCTGACTTTTAAAAATATGCCGGAGACAAAGCCCTTTCAGGAACCATCAACCACCAGTATCCCTTTTTCAGAAATTTCTTCCAGAATTCATCCGGATGATATGCACTTAGTTGAGAAATCAACAAAAGATTATCTGGATGGTAAAACCCCTCAGCTTCATATGGAATTTCGCAACAAAACAGGTGATGCTAATTGGCGGTGGGTGTATGTCACTGGGAGTATTGTGGAACGCGATCAAAAGGGTGCTCCGTGCCGTGTTGTCGGTATTTATATGGATATTTCAGATAAGAAAGAGGATGATCTTTACAAAGCCAGGCTTCTTTTAGATGCCCAACGCCGTCTCGAAAGAATCACTTCGCTTCGCGAAATTGACCTCGAAATCAGTTCCAGTTCAGATCTCGCCAATACACTAAGTATGATCGCGGAAAATGTTAAACAACATCTCAATGTTGATGCGGTCTCCATTCTTCTTTTCGATGAAAAAACAGGGGTCTTCAAATTCGGTTATGGAACCGGATTTGAAACCGAACGGATTAAAAATGCCCGGGTTAAAATGGGGGATAGTTTTGCCGGTATTGCTGCCCAGCAGAACAGACTGATTCATATCCATTCTATGACAGGCGAGAATATTGATGAAGCCTTTGCTTCATTGCTGGCTGAAGAAAATATGGGAAATTATCTGGGGATTCCCCTCTTGGCCAAAAACAACCTGGTTGGAGTCCTTGAATTATATACAAAGACAGATATACAACCAGACAATGAATGGCTTGAGTTCTTTGAAACGCTTGCCGGGCAGGCTGCCCTTGCCATAGAAAATGCACAGTTAATTGAAGGCCTGGAAAAGGTCAATCAAGACATATCCATAGTCAATGAAGATTTGGTTGCAGCCAATAAAAATATAACGGCAGCTTATGACGCCACGATTGAAAGTCTGGCTATGGCTCTGAACCTTCGGGATTATGAAACAGAAGATCATTCACGCCGTGTTACCTTCATGATGATGGAATTGGCTGAAATGATGGATTTTTCTTCCGAAGAGAAAGTGAACATCCACAGAGGAACCCTCCTGCATGATATTGGTAAATTGGGAGTCCCCGACTCCATCCTGCGCAAACCGGGTATTCTGACCCGGGAAGAACGAAAGATCATGCAGCAACACCCTGTTTTTGCCTACAACCTGCTGAAATCCATCGAATACCTGCAGCCCGCACTTGATATTCCACATCTGCATCACGAAAAATGGGATGGAACCGGATACCCATATGGACTGGCAGGAGTGAACATTCCCCTCGCCGCACGGCTATTTGCCATAGTGGATGTGTACGACGCCCTTACCAGTGACAGACCCTATCGGAAAGCCTGGACGAGGGAGACAGCCATTTCTTTCATCCAGGATCAAAAAAGTGCGCACTTTGATCCGGAAATTGTTGATATTTTTATCTCCTATCTGGAGAAAAGACCCGATCTATAGAATCAAAACTACGTGATGTGATTCAATATGCGTACCGTCTATAATGTCAAGGCTAAGTAGAAATGTCCTATTATTGGCTAAATAGAAATGTCCTATGTA
>CAYRHB010000115.1:8372-11489 GCA_964424035.1 uncultured Leptolinea sp. | reverse complement strand
CATTTCTACCTCCTCAAGAAAAATATATAGAAGTTCATTGTGCCGGCGGTACTTCGGGTATCGCACCGCCAGGTTCAATTGCAGGAATGTGGAATGTGACCGTGCAACCCTTTCCGGGTTGTGAATCAATTTCAATTTCCCCGCCAGCCAGCTTTATCCGCTGTTGCAGGGTCTGTAAACCACGGCCTTCCATTTGATCCAACTGAGATGAATCAAAGCCCTTACCATTATCTTTTACGATGACGCTTACCTGGCTATCTTCATAGAGAACCTGAACAAACAACTGAAGTTTCACCGGGTAATCTTTGTTATGTTCCACGGCATTGGCCAGCAATTCCTGCACAGCTCTAAAGAGGAGAATGTCAAGATATCCAACCAGCCGGCGTTCGGCGCCTTTATACTCGAATTTGTAATCAATCCCATTCTGTTCAGCAAAACTCTCGCCAAACCGTTTCAAGGTTGGCAGGAGGCCAAGATCATCCAGGGTCATGGGACGCAATTCATAGATATACGAACGGATCTTTTTGAATGTAGCTGCCGCAGCCATTTTGAGATTATCCAGCTCTACTTTTGCTTTGGCTGGATCTACATCGACAAGATGGGTTGCGATGTCCGCCTGGATGATGAAATTCGAAAGGACCTGGGCGGGACCGTCATGCATCTCGTGTGAGATCTTGTCACGGTCATTTTCTATCGCGTCCATCATCATTGCCAGCGTTTCGACTCCGGTAGCCGGTTGTTGTTGCTTTACATCACTGGTGATGGCTTTTTCGTTGAATACAAAAAGTTGTACCTTTTCAAGGTAACCAATGTATCGTTGCAGATGTGATTGGTCTGACTGCAATTTGTCCATCTGGCCGCGCATGACCAACAACCTCTGCTGGGCATCCAGGGCTTCATTGAATGCGGACCGCAGTTCTTCCCGGGGGAGTGTTTCGAAATTGGTCTGCATTTGCTGTAGTTTACCGGTCGTGGCAGCATTGCGCTGAGTCAGGCGGGTCAATTCAGCCTGGCTTTGCTCGAGCATCAATTTTATCTCCGACATTGAACGCCGGGATTGCTCTAGTTCATTATTGACTTCCTGTTGAAATTCAAGCCAGGGATCGTTTGGTTCAGCCCGTGTAATGGTCATTATGAATCTCCCGATTCAATCATGTTGCATTCGGTTTCTCGTGTAGACAAACCGGGCACGATTGGATAGTATAGCATAACCTTGTCGTGAATTCGATTGAGTTTATTCTTTTTTTATTGAAACCCGGCCCTTCTTCTCTGTCTGCCAGAGGGCAGACGCCAGGAGAAGAACAATAACTACACGCAAGATCACAGCTGGTTGGACAAACGTGAAAACCAGCAGACTGAGAACACTGGCAAAACCAATAATGAGGGGTAACTGCCAGTCAGGTCGTGTCGTGTAAAACCAGGCTGCGATGAATCCAAATATCAAGGTCAACATCCACAGGGCTATTTCCAACCACTCAACCGGCGTATTGAGCGCGCGTCCTTCCGCCCGATCCTTGATTCCCCTGAGCATCGCGTTTTCCATCACAAATCCCCCGGCATTCATAAACCAGACGGCAGCAGAGGGAAGCCCGTCACCATCCGATTGGATTTTCATGCGGATGATCAACCGTGTTGAATCGTTCTCTGCCGGTTTAAGATACCATCCCCAGGTCCACCCGATACCAAAGAAGTCCTCGGTTGCTGCAAAGAAATGATCATCAGGTTTTATATCATAGAGAGGCAATAGATCGGTAATGATCATATCGCCGGTCTGGGGATGCTGGAATTTCGGCAGTACACAGGAGGCATTCTTGTAGGAACCATCCTGTGCGATGAGGTTTTCTATAAATGTGTAGGAATAATAACCACCCCGTGATTGGCCGATCTGGACAACCCACGGCCAGACATCCTCCGGTGGTGCGGCGATGGAGATGGCATGGGTCCACATGATCAACGGCTCAGGTAGTATTTCATCACCGAAATAGACATCATTGACTTCTTCTCCGGTTGCCCCATAAGTTTCGATCCATCCGGGCAAGAAAATGTACACAATGGAAAAGAGAAGTAAAAGACCAAGGAGTCCTGATAGGAAACGCTTAATTTGGGTGTTCTTTTTAACCTTTTTCATCGATGAATGCTTCCCCTGGAAAATAAATTTACCGGCATGGTAGTTAAAGAACGGTTATCACCAGAAAATAACCGGACGAATTATACATGACAGAAAACAGCTCAATTCACCGGTGATAAATTGTCATATTTTCCCCGCCTGCCCGGGGTGAAAATGTTCCTGTTGTACGGAAAACGACTTCCATTCCTTTGATCAGGTTGGGGTACCAACCCGGGAAAGTCACCAGGTATTCCGCATTTTCAACGACCAGATAGTCTTTTAACGCGGCTTCATCCCGGATGATCGGTATAACGTCCGGATTCACCAAGCCGGCAAGATCAATGATCTCATGGTTTGAAAAATACCCCATCGCTCCGATATCGTGTGCAGCCACCCTGCTTCCGGCAGGGATGTTGATGTTGACCCAATTTGCAGTTTCCACCATCTCTGTATCAATAATGGCCACATCCGTACCAAACGCCGTGCCACCTATCACCAGGAAGACAGCCACAACAGAGGCCAGACACGCAGCCCAGAAGAAACGTGCAAGCCTGTTCCACTTGCCCTCAGTCCATGCCTGCATCCAGACCATCCATCCCCACAATCCGGCCAGGAAGAAACACGCCATGGCAGGGATCATATACCGGCCATGCTGGTAATTGACCGGAAGTCTGAGGGAATACATCGCAAGATACCCGGCAAACCAGAGGATCATTACGGCCGGGTGAAAAGCTTGCTTTTTCCAGGCAAAAACAATCGCCGCGATCACCCCCGGCACAAGGATCACCCCTCCTCCTGCGAGGAAAGGCAGGAACAGTGTCCAAACACGTTGAATCAGGGGATACCCGGTAGCTACTGCATACTCAGCCTGTTTGGCGGTGAATGTGGTTGGCCAGATGCTTCCGGCAAAGTGCAGATTAAAGACCAGGTACGGAACAAACAGAAGAAGGAATCCCCCGGCCAGCAAAGATAATCTCTTAATCCTTTCCCTGGTGTTTTTCGTCTGGATT
>CAYRHB010000115.1:0-8362 GCA_964424035.1 uncultured Leptolinea sp. | reverse complement strand
CAGCCCCAGCACGCCCCCCCCCAGCACAGCTACGCACTCAAGCCATTCCCAGCAGATTTGCGACTGGATTACAGCCATTACGACAACCGGGCCCAGTAATGTGATCCCATCCGGCCGGACCCACGCACTTAATCCGATGATGATACCGGCCAAACCATAGAGAGTTTTTTGCCTGCCCAGTATTTGAAACACCAACAGGAGAATCAATACGTAAAGGGATGTTTCCATCCCGGATACTGCCGCCCATACCAGATGCCACTCGGATACGAAGAAAAACCCGATCCAGGGAACAATGGGGTTATAGTCTGGAATCCATCCGCGAATCATCTCTTCGGCAAGTACAGCTCCCAGAAACAATGTGATCCACCCCAGTAAGCCGGACCAGATTACAGGATTTATGTCTGCCAGATGACCAACAGCCATCAGAACCGACCATAATGGTGATGTGGACCCGCCGGAGGATTGTCCCGGATTGAAAGCCCATTCACCCCTTTCAACCAGGTTTCGCGCGTAAACCTGATGGATCCATGCGTCATCCAGCGGAAATCCCGTGTACCCATTCAATGTTGCGTAAACCAGGTATCCACACACCGTCAACAGCGCGCCTGAAAGCAGAATCAGCAACCATTTCCAGCGATATCGCATCCAGGTTGTCATGGGCTTTTCGGCTCCGTTGTTTCCACGCGAAGCAGGACTTTTTCCTGCATTCTATCCACCACCGTAAATTGGGGATACTGTTCCGGATGTTCATACATATCCAATAATCCGGGCACGATATTTTTCTCCAATAATAAATATTTTGTATCAAATTTCCTGGCCGCTGCCATCGTCACATCCGGACCTCCATAAGGAATGACCAGAGATTCGCGGCCGGAAACCAGACTGAAACCAGCCGGATTATTGATCATAATGCGGGCATATGGTGGAATGTTATTGCGGTCAATCAGGCCTTTCGCGATGACTGCCTGGCGCTGACTATCATCCCATACAGTTGTGACCGGGTCCTCCCCGATCACAAGTAACTGGAAAATGAAAAAGGTTGCCAGACCACAGATCAAAATCAATCCGGGAGCGAACATCCTGACCGCCCGCTCCGGATCCCAGTTTCTCTTTCCAGAAACCCGGTTGATTGTCGCGATAAAACCGGCAGCCGCCAATCCCCAAAAGAATGGTTGTAGAGCTGCAGATGAATGCAGGAAACCGCCCCGGCTACCGGAAAACGGGAATACGATGGACATTAGGAGAAAGATTAACACTTCCATGCTAATCCCGATCCGGACGAGCCGGTCATGGCGCAATTTTATATATGCAGCGATCCAGAGCGGCATCAGGAACACCAAACCCTGCACACCGAACATGGAAAGCAGATTTCTGCCTACCGCGTTTGCTCTTGTGGACAAAATGTTCATTCCGCCAGCCTTTTTCCAGTAATCGGGTGTCAAGATTTCAGCCGGGAACGTGAACAATTCATCATAAGACCTGACCCATAAAGCCCTTGAAGATCCGCGAATGAATGGACTTCCAAATTCATGGAAATTCCGGTAATACCAGAATCCGGTTACAGCCAGGTAACCAGCAACAGTCAGAAGCAATCCGCAAATCAGATCCGCTGATCTCGAAGATTTCCGATTTTTCCAGATTTGAAAGAGGCAGACAAAGACAACCAGAAAAAGCCAGAGGATACCATCTGCCCGGTTCAAATGCATCCAACCTGCTGCCGCGCCAGACATTAACCACATCCATCCGGAATAGTCTCCCGGATTCTGAAAGAGCCGGTCAAGAAAGACCAGGATCGCCCATGCCGCGATCATCACCAGGAAAAAGCTGTCAACCGTAGCCGCGTAGGCAGCGTAATATCCGCAAAACACAGCCATCCCGGCTGCCAGCCAGCCAGTAAGTCTGCTGCGCCCCATACGGAAACCCATCCAACCGGTCATCGGTGCCGATAATGCTGCCAGCAGAATAAGGGGAATTCTACCTGCCCAGAAGTCTGCCCGGCCAAATAACAACATTCCAACCGCCGCGGGGAGGGATGGCCCGGGCATCCAGTATGTATAGGATGGGTGTGGCAATCCAACAGGATCGTCAAGGTAATTCCAGAGGATCGGTTGGGTCATTCCCCTTCCTTCGACCATCTGTATGGCAGTCAACGTGTAATATTCCGCGTCCATGTACCCTGGCGAGCGGATCCAAAAACTGCAAATCCCATATATCACCAGGGCAGCCAGATATTGAAGGAGGTATTCCCGCCATTTCATTTGATCAATTTCCCATGAAATATTCCAGAACCAGCAGATCACCAAACACATGTTCTTCCGGAGTCCCGGCCAGTTTGTTCAATTTCTGGATAACAGCATGGCCTTCTGATATATCTGCAGATTCTTTGATTGCCTGTTGAAAAACGACAAAGAAAACCCGGTCGTAACCTTGAATGGCCGTTTCCACATCAGAATATGCTTCCAATCCCAACGCTTGAATCGTCGGAATTGCCAGGGTGTCATTGGCTGAACCCGGCATATCGGCCAGGAACCGGCTATTCAGATCAGGCGAATATACTTTTGCCGGGAAGAAACTGAGTTTGTTATCGTGAAGTATTACATCGTTCTGCCGGACCGCATCATCAAGAAATTGATCAGCTTCCTTGAAAGGCGATCGTGGAAATTCAGCATATGTAATGGAGGTAGGTAAAGTTATTAGGGCAGTGACAACGATCAAACCACCAATCAGGGATTTTTCCATGGAACGTGATCGAGTTATGATGATTGCAAGGCAGGCTGACAGACCAACATAGGCATTCAGAAAAGCACGTGGCACAAACATGGGGCGCATTATGTAGGACAGGACAAACAGGCATAACGGAGGGATCACCGTCATTAGAATAAAAAATAATAGGTGGCCATTTTGATTTTTTTTCCTGTTCAGACTGACGGCTGATATGACGGCAATAAAGACGGCAGAGAATAGAGCTACTCCAATTGCCAGAGGTGAAGCAGGAATATCCCCAAAAGCCATGATGATCGATTGCAATACTTCCACTGCGCCGGGAACGGGGGTCCAGAAAGCCTTTTGAATTTTGGCAATCTGGCCGGGTACCAGGATCAGCCAGGGAAGATACAACCCGAGTGAAATCAGACCAGCGCCAACCAGAAACAGGAGATGTTTCCACTTTCGTTTGATCAGAAAGAAAATATAAGGTGCCAGAAGCCCAAAACCGGCCAGGGCGTGGCTGTAAAGTGCTCCGGTTCCACTCAAAACAAGCAGCACCCACTTCCACCATGGGAAAAACAATGGGTCCTTCTTATGGAATAATTCAAGGGCTGCCCAGATCCATCCAAGGATCAGACAGGTAGCCAGGCTGTACATCCGGATATCCTGGGCGTGATAGAACTGCAAGGGGGAGACTGCCAAAATTGCGGCTGCCCAGATGGCGGCTTCCCTGTTGCTTGACCGCTCAACGCTTCGATAGGTTAGATATATGATCCCCAGACTGAAGATGATTCCGGGCAGTCGAAGGAAGGCAATGGATGTGCCCATCTTTTCCCAGATGTGCAAAATGAAGTAATACAGGGGCGGCATTGTATCCGCAGCTGTTCCCTGGATGATCTCTTTGATGGAACGATTTGCCAGAAGTATGCTAAACGCGTCATCATACTGGATACCGCGGGTTGAAACCCCCATCAAGCGGATAACAGCTGCTCCAGTTATCAGACCGAAAAGAGGATGACCAATAAACCGGCGCATGATATTACCACCGCGCAATCTGTTCAAACCATAATCGGGAAGGTTTAACCGTCCACCAGCGTACCCAGAATAACAGGATCAGGCACAAACCAACAAGTGGAAAGAACATTACAGAACTTTGAACCGGTTGGTAATCATAGGTAACGGTTCGAAGGAAGAGCCACCAGAGACCAACCATTAAAATTGTCATCAAGAACCAGACAAAGAATTTCCCAATGGTACGGTATCGCTCATGAATTATGGAGAAAAGCAATGCCAGGACTGGAAGAAGAATGATGAAATTGCCCGGATCTGTTTGAATGCCGATCCATTGAGAAACGGTTAATGTCAGGCAAATTGCCCACAAAAAACCGCGGAATTCATATCGGCGTGAGAGGAACCACTCAACCATCAAGATCAGGATTAGGACGACTGTCAAACCCATGCCAATATTATGGCCGGTGGCGGGCAACCATTCAGCAAAGATGGCGGATGGCGTTCCGGGTGGATTGTATTTTGGATAAAGGACCACCTCTCGCAGATTTTGCATTAACCAATCAGGGATGAGCATTGTGGATACGGCTGTCAATACTGCCACTGTGCCGTATAACCATCCAAGCATACGCCAGCGTTGATTGGAAATCCCCCAGAAAGTCATATAAAGTATGAAGACCAGTGCGACCTGTGGTTTGATGGTCATAAACGCAAATAGCACACCGGCTAATTCCTGCGCCCGTCCCCGGATGGCAGCCAGGCCGGCGACCATAAAAAAAGCAACAAGGATTACCGCATTCCCGTTTATGAGTGGCCGTAACCCATGGTACCAGAGCAGGGAAAAAAGGATAAATCCGATCGTTAACCCCATGCCCGGCTTCCAGTCTGCCAGGCGCATGGAAAAAATGGCCAGGCCGATGAGCGCCAATTCCAGCACAGTCATCCAGACTGCCCGTGCCAGAGTGAAGTCCGGGAAGAGGGCAAATGGGAGGAATATTGAGATGCTGTACAAAGGATAGGCAACACGCAATTGATGTTCACCGGCTTGAGCCAGACGGCCGTAAACAATGGTTTGAATTCTTCCGGCCACTTCATCACTGTACGGGCTGATCCCGTCGACCAGTAAAGCACGGGTCCCAACCCAATGAACCAGGAAATCATTACCACCGGGATTTCGAGCCGCGTAATAATGGTTGGCATACGTCAATCCAGTCAAAAAGACCAGAACCGCAATTGCCACGATCAACCAGTTGCGTAATTCCCGATGATTCCTCAATGCACGCTCCTCTTATGTGTGTTCATAAAATTATAATTCATCGCAGTTTCACAAATACGGGTCATGGCACAGAGGATAATGTACGCCCATCCGGTTCTTCTTCGTTTTCCATGGAAATGGCTGCGAATACCAACCCGAGACCAAGTATGGTGAGCGTCCTCAAAATAATCACTATCCAGATCAGATCATCGCGTCCCCGGCTGAAAAGCAACGGCCACTCAGCCAGGCTGATACATAAAAGAAGAACAACTGTGAGTCCTCCCTGCTTTACCGGTAGAACGAGAAGGATTAGTGGAATGATATATAAAATCCACTGCGGACTCCAACCGGGAGAGGCAAGGATCAACAGAACCCAGGCGACACCTGTGACTGCCAAATTCTTGCGAAGATCCTGTTTGTGGCGTACTTTCCCCAATAGCAAAAGACCTGCCACACCAGCCAGGGATAACGGTATTATCGATGGAATTCTTGACGGGTTCCGTGTTGAAACATAAGCCGAATCAGGTATCAACCGTTCTGTCAATGGACCGAAATTTCCGGTTTCTGAATTTCCATCAATTAGCGCCCAGATAGTCTGCCAGGATCCTTTGGCATACTGGGCAGCCAGTGATGAAGATGTAAATTCAGGAGAAAGACAAAATAGCGATCCGAGGACAAACACAATGCCTGCCATGGAAACCAAAATGGTTTGAAGAAATTTGCGTCCTTCCATACACATCCATGCCGATATTAATGCCAGAACGGGGAACAGCTTCCATAAGAATCCCCCCGCGATCACCACTCCGGCTGCAACTGATCGATGTTGAGTAACAAGTCGGATACTTAAGAGAAAAAAGAAAACAGCGATTGGATCAAAATACCACCACCCGTATGGGAATAAACACAAAACTACGGAAAAAATGACCAGCTTTATTCTTGAATCACGATGCTCTTTCTCGCACTGTAGCAATGTGGAAAACACCAGAATAGACCCTGCATCAAAAGCCGTCAACACACCAGCCAGTATGTACTCGAATAGATGTTCATTGCCCCCGGCCAGGCGGAACAAACCGGCAGAAAGGAACGGAAAAAGAGGCGGAAATTCCACCCAGTAGTTGAAGAACGGCCATCCGGGTAATTGCGCAAGCCGGTAAAAATTCAATTGGTCGCCAAAACCCAGGAAAGAACCATAAGGAAGAAACAGAAAGAGAACCAACCGCGTCAACAGGAACAGACCTGCCATCAAACGTCCATTCAGTTTCTTTAGCAGGTTGCCCACCTTCATGCTACCCGGATACCCTGTCGAAAACCACGGCCTGCCTGTCCCGATAAACTTCCACCCAGCCAGCCATTTCAGCCGCTTTTACCAGTGGCCGGTCCGGTTCGATCATTATCCGGGTTACATTCCATTTTTTCAGAATTTCCTGCCAGTCGTTATCTGCCTGCATGACTGAGATCCACTGTCCCAATACTTCATCACCGAAGAGGTCCGTCCGTCCGTCAACAAAAACAAGTGTGTCTGGATCTTTCCATTCAATATAACCTCCCCAGTTATAGGCATTGAACAACCTGCCGTCTGTAACCGGAGGGTTGATTTGCATAAAAGATAACGCATCCTTCGGGTAATACCTGGCTTCAAATGCGTCCATCAACACCGGATGGGTGACCGCAACCAATTTTAGAAAGGCGAAAATACCAAGCACACCGGCCAGGAGCAGGTTGATAACCCTTTTTTGAGAAGCGGGCAATTCCTTGCCCCGATGTGAACGATAAAACGTGATTGCGCGTCTCAACCAGTCTGGAAGCGATTCCCCCAAATTGAATGTTGACCAGGCATCCACCCAGGCACTCACCAGGATCCATACTGAAGTCAACACGGCTGCCGCAATGTTTCTGCGGGCATAAAAAGCCAGCAGGATAAAGAACAATGCCGGGAACAGTCTCCGGTTGATTATTTTTTTACTGTTTCTTGCAAGGCTGAATATTAGCAGAAGGATCCAGATGGCAAACGGCCAGACCTCCACGGCATGGAAATCCGGTGAAGCCCACTCCTGAATGAATTGCCGCAAAATTCCCACGCCGACTGTTTCAAAGGGGATCGTCCACATGCGTAAACCATTTGGATTTACAGCAGTAAACAGGTACCCACTAACCGCAGTAACAAGGATGATTCCCGCTTTTCTTAGTAATCCCCCCCTTTCCGGCTCAGAGAATAGCAAAGCATCAGCCAGCAACCCGATAGCACACATTACCAGGTACAGGATGCCCAGTAAATATCCGCCGTGAAGATTTGACCAGATAATGAATAAAATTGAAACAAACCAGATGGCCCTCCCGCCATGATCTATCCAAGTATCCAATGCCAGAATGAGGAATGCCAACAGAAGGAGCGAGAAGAATTGGGGGCGTGGCGTCCATAATGGAGAGCAGGAAACGCTTGCCAGTAGAACAAAGGCGGCTTTCGTAAAAACGCCACCCGGAATAAGCTTCCAGATGACAACTCCCACAAGCACGGCAACCAACCCCATCCAGGCAGATAATCCTGTCCATCCGGATATTCTGTAGATTTGAAAGATCAACACCTCCCCCAGCCAGGAATGATTGGTCCAGGCTTGTCCGTCACGGGTATATGAAAATATATCGGTGACAAGCGGTTTTCCAGTCTCCATCATCACCTGTCCGCTGCGTAGATGCCACCAAAGGTCAGAATCCAACGGAGAACGGGAAGCCGTCAAAAAAATGAGCAAAAGTGTCAGAACCAGGATCAGATTGGCGTAACCTGTTCTTGATTTTATAGAGAGGTCTTCATTGGTAGGTCTGATCATGAATCACCTGCGGTAGATTCCTGCTGCAATTCCGGTTTAATATCTGTCGGGTGGACGGGATGAGTTAAACCATAATAAATGTGATAATCACCGATCATTTTTTCCTGCCAGCTCACACCCAACCGCTGAAAACCGGATCGCAGCGCAGAATCAAGTGCCGGATTGAAAGTAGTAATATAGGCGGTTTTGTCGCTTCCCTCCACCAGGAGTGTATAGGCGGGAATCCGGTCATCCCGTGATGTATAACGGAAATCAGTATGATACGGCAGGCGCGGAGAAAAGATTAATTGCTCATTGCTCTGGAATGCAAGCGGATATGCCACCCAGTAATTGGTATATCCATATGTCTCGCCGGACGTCTCCAGGAATTCCATCAATTCCGGATCATAGCGGTGGTCGATCCAGGATACCGGATCAAATTGAGTTGTAATCCCCGGTGGGTTCGTAATCGCGGCCTGCGCTGTTCCCAGCGCGTGATACACAACCAGCAGTATTGCCGGCAATAATTTTAATCCAGCCCGTAAAGGTGTTGATACAATCACCCTGGCAGCCAGAAGTGATAATGGAA
>CAYRHB010000114.1:0-11524 GCA_964424035.1 uncultured Leptolinea sp. | reverse complement strand
ACTCCGGCTCACGGTTCGCGCCAATGATTACCTCGGTGCCTTTCACCATCTGCTGCACCAGTACACCGGTGGCATCCTTGATCTTCAACAACTGATCCCAAACCCGCCCGGCTTCGGCAAGATCGTTGATACCCACACGCACCCCGCCGACATCGCTTTTATGCAATGGTCCCATCACCTTGAGTACCCAGGGGAAGGCGAACGGAACAGTTTTCAAACCGGCTTTATCCGTCAACTCCATTTGTCCGGGGAACCGGATACCTGCCGCCTGCAATACCTCACGAGTCACCTGTGGAGACAGTGCGCCTTGGTTGCCTTCGAGCAGGCTCGCGATCTTCTTTTTGTCATATCCCGATACCGATGATTCCGGATCAAAAATGCGGGGCCTGTGGACCACACGGTCCAGAGCCCGTGCCAGGTAGACTTCATCTTCAAAATAACAGCCGCCAAGTTCGCGGAACTTGCGTAACGGAACCTCCGAAGACAGTACGGACACATACGACGGGATGATCGGTATGGGGCTGGTATCCATGAATTTGCGCGTGACACTGTATAGTGCCAGATTATCCATCATACCGGCGTCGCCGTTCATAACAACGATGTAATCCACCTGGTCTTTCACCTCCTCGGTAAGGATGGTTAAGACCTTTTCCAGGCGGTCTGCGCCGCTGGTCGGCAGGGTATCCACCGGGTTGCCCACTCCGGCACCGGCGGGCAGTACTTCGGCCAACCGTGCGCGGGTCTGTTCATTAAACGAAGGGACCTCAAAACCCAGATTATTGAGTTCGTCACACAACATCACGCCGGGACCACCCGCGTCAGTGACGACGGCGACGCGTTTGCCGTCTGCCTTTCCCTTAACCAGGGTGAGGATGTTGGCCACATCCACCAGTTCCATGCGTGACTTTACCCGGATGACGCCGGCTTTGTCGAACAAAGCCTGCACAGCAGTATCATTGGTTGCCATGGCTCCGGTATGGCTGGCTGCCGCCCGGCTTCCAGCCTGCGTGGTGCCGGCTTTGATCCCGGCGATCAACACACCTTTTTTACTCAGGCTGCGGGAGGCTTTCAGGAATTTCTGTGGATTAACGATGCTCTCCTGGTAGGTGATCATCACCTTCGGACTGTCAGGTCCATGACCGGCATCATAAATTTCCATCATATCCGGCACACCACTCTGCGCGGAATTGCCAACCGTCAGGAATGAATTGAACTTCAAGCCCCTGCGCATGGCATGTTCGGCGAGGAAATCAACAGTGGCACCCGAACCGCTGATGAAGTCGATCCCTCCTTTTACCAGCTCCAGCGCCACGCCTGTGAACTTGCTGGCATGGGCATAGGTCATCACCCCGGAACAATTGGGGCCAAGAAGCAGCATCCCATGTTTTGTGGCGATCTCTGCCAGGGCTTTTTCTTCAGCCTTGCCCTCCGGTCCCAGTTCGCCAAAACCGGCACTTAGTACAACAACAATCTTGCTGCCTTTGATTGCCAGTTCCTCAAGGGAAGCCCGGACAAATTTGGCTGGAACCCCGATAAGTGCCAGATCCGGCGCTTCGGGCAATTCAGGGATGGATGGATATGCTTTTACTCCCTGAATGGTTCCGCCTTTGGGATTGACCAGATACAGATTACCGGCAAAACCCTTGGTCAATATATTCAGAGTTAACCGTCCACCCGGTTTGGTCACATCATCACTTGCGCCAATAACGGCGATGCTTCCGGGTTCAAGCAGGCTGTTTAGCATGAAATCCCTCCAATAGATAATTTGGATCAGGCGATGGCTTTCGTCGAGGAGGCCAGTTCCTGTCCGGCATGGAAAGCGGCTACATTGGCTGCCCAGATGGCCGGTTTGGCGTTGACCTGCCGTAATGCCTCCAACCAGGCGTCAACCGGGAACGTGTCAAATGGATGGATTGTGCTGAGCACACCCATCATCACCACGTTGGCCACCCGGCCGCTCGGGTCGCCAAGTTCCAGCGCCTTGCCCAGCACATCCACAAGGATGGTTTTGTATCCGGTGAGATTCGCCATGATCTGTTCATCCGATGGATATTGTTCTTTCGGGAACTTGAGTGGCAAAATGCTGGTGTCAGCCATTAAAACTGTGCCACCCGGTTTCAGTAAAGCCAGGAAATCTGGCCGGAGTACTTCGCTCTTCTCCATTACGATCAGACAGTCGGTGGTTCCGGGAAGGAATACCGGGCTGGCAGCATTTCCGCAGGCGAAGGTGCTGATCACCGGCCCTCCCATCTGAGCCATGCCATGGGTATCTCCTTTAATAATATTCTTTTTATCATAACCCGCCAGGAAAGCCAGCTGCGTGAGAACAGCACCGAAGAAAAGGTTGCCCTGTCCTCCCACCCCGCGGATGGATACCGAGAGGCGATCCGGTAATTTTGTTCCGGACATCTGACCTGCTTTGAATGTTTGATCAGGCGTCGGATATTCCGGCATGGATTTTTGTTTCAGGTCTTTAAGGTCAACCGGTTTTAATACACCTGTCGGACACATCTGCACGCATGCCGGAGAACTTCCACCGCAGCCTGTACACAGATTTGTAACAACCGGAACTCCGTCCGGACCTTCTTCAATTCCAGGGCAGATCAGGCAGGCGCCGCACTTCTTGCAGACTTCAGGGTCAACGAACACGCGCTGTGTGCTGCGTCCAGCTTTTTGAATGCAAACGCCATCCTGTACGACAATTGTGGTGTATGTACCATTCTCTGCGTCCGCCAGGGCAGTCTTCAACGCCGCCCGTAGACCTTTTCGGTCATACGCGCCAACTTCAATCACCGTTGCGCCGTGGGCACGCAGGCTTGCCGGCAGGCTGAATTTCATGGGTTGTCCGGCCAGATTAGCCGGTGATGTCGGGGTCGGCTGCGCGCCGGTCATGCCGGTCCAGGAGTTATCGAGGATCACCTTTACCCCTGGAACATTGCGGTATACAGCGTTGCGGGTGGCATCCATACCCGTATGGCATTCGGTACTGTCACCGACAACGGTCAGGCAGTGTGACACCTGGTCCGGTTTATCCATTACGTAGCCAATACGTTGACCCTCACTGGCACCCATCGCCAGGGCTGTATCCAGCGCATCCATGAAGAACAACAGGCCATTGCAGCCAATATCCCCAAATACGGTCCCGACCTGTTTCTTCTTCCTTAATAAAGCAACCTCCTGTGCAAATAACCGGTATGGACAACCTGCGCACAATGCAGGCGGTCTGGGAATGGGTTGGGCGGATGGCTTGCTATGGGAGATGGTTTTTCCAAGCATTTCCGCCACCAGAGCCGGGGTCCATTCTGTCAACGAACTGAATTCCTCTTTTCCCTTCGGGTGAAGTCCAGCCTGCATCATGGCTTCCTGGATAAAGCGGTAGCCATCTTCAATCACATAGACATCACCCGTGATGGCATTGCAAAACTCGGCAATCAAATCCATTGGCAGCGGATTCGTCCAGGCTAGTGAAAGGATATCCAGATCGAGACCCAACGCTTCCTTCACCTCGCGTACATACAGATCACTCATCCCGGCTGTTACCACGCCCATCCTGCCCGAGCCTTTTCCCCAGCGATTCAAGGGGTTGGTTTCAACCATTTCAACCAGAGCCGGCATACGTTCCTGCATCAACTGGTTGTAATTTTTTCGGGCTACAAACGGGAATACACTAAATTCCTTCAGGCTTTCCGGCATGTCAACCGGATCCCGTTTTACCGGTTCCATCAGGTGGACAAGCCCCTCACTGTGGCATAGGTATCCATTGGGTAGAATGACAACCTGTGTCTTGTATTTCCGCGAGATTTCCATGGCAACTGCGGCAGATTCATGGATCTCCTGATGATTTCGCGGTTCCAAAACCGGAACAAAGCAGGATTTAAACAAATACCGCGGATCAACCACATGCTGGGTTGAGCTGGGTGTAAAGTCACTGGCAATGTAATACGCCAGACCGCCGCGTTCCTGGGCAAATGCAGAGCCACTGGTAAAAATATCTCCCGCCTGGAACAAGCCGGGGATTTTCATGGTTACCACACAGTCCCGGCCGGCCAGCGTATGTCCGACACCCACAGCGGAGGCAACGGCTTCATTGACCGACCAGTCCACATGGATCAGGTCCTGTACTTCTGACAATCCCCGGTCGATCACTTCACTGCTTGGAGTTCCGGGGTAACCGTCTGCTGCGTGCACACCGCCACGCACACACCCCACGGCAAAAGCAATATTGCCCTGCAGAACTTCGGATTTTCCTGTTTCCGCTTTACATAATGCTCTAATTGATTCAGCCATCTGGTTATACTCCTGTAAAAACAATTCAAATAAGAACCGTCCGGTTTATTTCATCGCAGTCAACCGGACGGCGAAATAACCTGCCAATACCAGCGGGATTGTGCTGAACGCGGCTGGCATCCAACCAAACGTCTCCACGAGCTGTCCAAAGACGACCGGACCAAGCAACTGTCCAAGATTTTGGCCGACCAGGATCACACCCATGCCAATTCCAGCCGGTGCTTCCCATCCAATGGTCTCCGGGACGGATGTGAAAATGCATGTCGGGATGGTTCCTGCCAAGATTCCAAGTGCAACCATCGAAGCCGGAATCATCCACCCGCTGATGGAAAATGGAAAAGCCATGAAGGCCGCAACCGCGAGAAAAGACCACAGTGTGATCTTTCGTGGAGAACCAACCCTGTCAATCAGTCCGCCGATCAACGGAGCCGTGATAATGACAACGATCATCTTGATGCTGGTCACCAGGGACGCACCGGCCAGGTCATACCCCTGAACAGCCTTCAGGTATGTGGGGTAATAGGTGGCGATGACCCCGATGATCGCAAAATTGAAACAACCAAAGGCGAAAGACAGGAGCCAGATCCCCGGTCGGGCAAGGGCTTTCTTGAAAGCATTTTTATCCGCTAACACGTTATCGGATTGAGCAAATTGCGCCTGTGTTGGTTCCCGGAAGAATAAGAGATACAAAATGGCTGCCACACCGGTCAATCCGGCAGACATCCACCAGACTGCCTGCCAGCCGCCTGCGGTTTCAACCGGGGGCGCGAGGTTGTATACCAGCAGGCTGCCAAGCGATACCCAGGTTGCCCAAATTCCCATCGGCAAACCACGGCGTTCAGCCGGAAACCAGGCGGATATCGCGGCAGGGCCGATGACAGCGATCAGGCTCAAGCCCACACCTTCGACCAGACGACTTGCAAACAATGTATTGTACATACCGGCAGAAGCGCCAAGCAGTGCTCCAGTCAGCATGAATAGGATCGCCGCAAGGCCGGTGGTTTTTAACCCGAACCGCTGTAACACCATGCCCGCCGGGAGGGCTGTGATCAACCCGGTTATGGCAAAAATGGACATCAATGCCCCGGCTGCAGTCAGATCAATCCCGAAAGCATCCATCAATACCGGCATGACGGGGGGTACTTTGAACTGGTTGAACGGTCCTGCAATTCCGGCCAACATGACAACAGTCAGAACAATCCAGGCGTACACCGGTACCTGGGTTTTAACTCCTGTGTTTTCAATCCGGTCGACAGAGTCTATTTCCATGAAACTGAACCTGAATGGAAATTCCTACCCCAACAGGGCAGAAACACCACTACCCTTGGTAAAGGCAATGCTTTTTGATTGCAGGAACTCTTCCATGGTGAACAGGAACTCCAGCATATAATCCCGTTCAGCCGCCTTTCCCAGATGGCCTACCCGGAAGATCTTGCCGGACAATTCACCCAGCCCGCCTCCAATGGCGATCTGACGTTCTGACATCAACCATTTGGTCATCTCATCAACCGTGAATTCCGGCCTGACCCTGACAGCCGTGGCGATGGGAGCTGCGTAGGGTTCGGGAACCAACATTTCAAAACCGAGGTTTGAAAAACCTTGACGCATGATCCGGCTGGCATTGGCATAACGGGCAAAATGTGCTTCCATACCGCGGTTGAGGATTTTCCGGATACCTTCCCGTGCCGCCAGGATAACATTCGTCGGTAGTGTGACCGGTGATGGATGCCAGGCTCCCCACTGCTGGATGTAATGCCGCCATAATTTCAGATCAAGGTACCAGCTTCCCGGTCCGGCATGACTGTCGATCACTTCCCAGGCATGCGGACTCACGCTGATAAAGCCCACACCCGGCGCAGCCTCAATACATTTATTGGCACCGCAAATACAAAGGTCAATTCCCCAATCATCCACGGGAACATCCACCCCGCCCAGTGATGATACGGTATCCACGATGGTGACCATCCCGGCAGCGCTCGCCAGGGCCATCAGTTCCTTGAGCGGATTCAGTACAGTGGTTGACGTCTCATGATGGACCATGGCAAATGCCACAGCATCCGGATTTTCTTTGATCAAGGCGGTGAGCATGGCCGGATCAAGAGGTTTGCCCCATTCCGCTTTAAACAGAACGATTTCCAGTTGATGCGCTTTTGACATCTCCACCAGGCGGTCTCCGAAGAAACCGTTGGTTCCGATAATGATCTTCCTGCCCGGCGCGACCACTGAACCAATGGCCATATCCAGAACTGCTGAAGCCGGACCGGGAACCACATACATGTCATTCTTCGTTTTAAAAAGTTTATGCAGTAATTCGTCCATTTCCACATGGACGGGCATCCAATCAGGACCGTAATGGCGCATTACCGGCAAACTGAGTGCGGCCAGAACATCGTCATCCACATCTCCCGGCCCTGGCGTGAATAATTTAATATGAGAACTCATCTGGGATCACCTTCCATGGTCGTGTCTGAGCAACAGACCAGCATTCAAGATAACGGGAACAACTTCCCTTCACCCTGAATCCTAACGGCAAAGCCCGGAAATAAAAGTAGTTGATACTACAAATTTACAAATGAGCGAATTTACGGTTCAACAGTCTCAACCAGATTGAGAAGAGCCGGAAAATCCGTGATATCCAGACATTTTTTCGAAAATTGCTTCACAATCCCCCTGTGTTTCAGTTCGCTGATCGCCTTGGTTACTGTAACCCGATGTACCCCCATCAACCGGGCGATATCATGCTGGGTCATATTGGGAGTGAGGACCACATGCTTTTGCCCCGCTTCGATCCTGACCTCTTTAAACCGGACCAGGTACACGATCATCTTGCATACTCGGGTGAACTGGTTGCTGATCAGCTCATCCGTCAGCAATTCGGTGAACATACGGGCTTTGTATGAGACGGTTTTTACCAGTTCCAGCATCAAATCAGGGAACCTGGGCGCGATGATCTGCTCAATGGTTTCCTTTTTAAAGTAATACAACACACTGTCAGACCGGGTCTTCGCGCTGGCTTCCTCCGCGTCCCCGCCGATGAAGCAGGACACTTCACCAAAAATACATCCCTTGCCGACGATAAAAAGCACCTTTTCGGGTCCGTGAACAGTATGCAGATTGATCTCAATCGAACCTTCGACAATATAATACAAACCGTCGATCAGGTCTTCGGTAAAAAAGATACGGCTGCCCCTGGGAAACACTTCACGGGTACCCAGTTGAAGCACTTTTTCCCACGATGGACAAAGGTTTTCGAAAATGGGTAGTTGATAAAACATGGTTTTATTCGGGTAATCGGAGGGAGATTAACCCGGTACTATTATGCACATTTCCTGTATCCAATACAACACCTCAAACAGACCGGTCAGGCTTTCAGGCGTGTCGCGTACTTGCTCCGGAATTTTGCCACTTTGGGAGCCACAACCATCTGGCAATATCCCTGACCCGGATTGCGCG
This sequence comes from uncultured Leptolinea sp., assembly GCA_964424035.1. GTDB lineage: Bacteria > Chloroflexota > Anaerolineae > Anaerolineales > Anaerolineaceae > Leptolinea. The sequence goes on along the minus strand of CAYRHB010000114.1, from coordinate 3,784 downwards.
CGAAATACTCCTGATGGTAATCTTCCGCCGGATAAAACACATCCAATGGTTCAACAGCGGTAATGATCGGCGCATCCCAGATTTTTTCTTCCGAAAATTCCCGGATGGTCTCCTCCGCCGTTGTCTTCTGGTCCGATGAATGGTAAAAGATCACAGAGCGGTATTGCGTCCCCACATCAGATCCCTGGCGGTTTAATGTCGTGGGGTCATGGATCGAGAAGAATACTTCCAGCAATTCCTTAAATGAGATGATGGATGGTTCAAATTTGATCTGAACCACTTCAGCATGCCCGGTTGTGCCGGTGCAAACCTGCTGGTAGGAGGGGTTGGGTACAGTGCCGCCAGCGTACCCGGAGACGACGTCCGTTATACCCTGCAGGTTATCAAAAACAGCTTCAAGACACCAGAAACATCCGCCGCCCAGGGTGGCGGTTTGGGTTTGGGTCATGTAATTCTCCTTTTATAAAAGGCCTTGACTGCCACATACAAGAAGCCAATTATTAAAACTCCTGACATGGCAGGCTCGGTTAGAACGAATAGATTATTAAAGTTATCCCATTATTATGTACGGGGGAGGATTTTTCAAGTTAATGTGGCAGGTACATGGCATAAACCCGGCGGATACCGCCTTCCGGCCGGACGATCTCTTTCTCCAGGTGCATTCCCATTTTCAACGCTACCCGCTCGGAAGCGGTGTTTTCCGGAGCCACCAGCGCCACCAGGCGGTTGATACCCCGCTCATGATAGGCATACGTTCCCAGCGCACGCCCGATCTCGTTTGCATAGCCCTTCCCCCACGCGCTTCGGGCCAACACATAGATCACTTCGTATTCGGTCACCCCGCCGACATCCTTGGCCAGCAGGCCGCAATGCCCGATCAGGTTGCCGGTTGATTTTTCCTCCAGAGGCCAAAGGTCGAATTGTTCAGCCAGGGGATTCTCCGCGGTCTTTGTCAGGTTCTTCTGGAGGGTGCCCACATCCCGCGGACCGCCCATATAGCGGGTAACATCCGGATCCGTCCACAGATTTACCAGGAACGGAATATCCTGTGGTGTCAGGTATCGCAATAATAAGCGTTCCGTTTCAAGAATGACCATAGGGAATCCTATCCATCCTGTTCACTTATCATTACCATTATTACTATACATCAAGATCAAATTCCCTGCCGAAGCTGCGCCGAAAATAACTGCCAGAACAGGCTGACCACCAACCAGTAATACAAAAACTGCCAGGGCGAAAATACCAATCTTTGCATACAGCAGCGCAGGTTCTTTCAACCGGGTGGCGGATGCCGGTGCATAGAATTTTCCCCAGATAATGATGGTGAGAACGGGAAAGACGATTCCCGCCAATATCTTGAACAACAATGAACCGGCAAAATGGACCCCGATGAATCCGAAGATCACCGGCAGGCAAAGCTCAAGCAGGAAGGCCAATCCGAGGTTGGCCAGGTACAAGGGATGTATTTTCTGTTGACCCATCTATCCACCTCATGAAATGAGCATAATGGATGAAGATTTGAAATTCCACAACCCTGTACAGGTGGAAGAGAATTTTTTCGATCAAAACCTGTATATCACCGGTTCATTTTTTTATTCGGTTCCAGATTGTCAATTTACAGCGCTGGGATATGGTAGTATTAAATGTTGCAGGAATTCAATGACCGAAAAATACAGTCCGACGATCGAAAACTATCTGGGCTTGCTCTATGTGTTGGACCGCGACGGGGAACCGGCTGTGGGTACGCGGATTGCCGATCTGCTGGGGGTATCACCTCCCACTGTTACCAACACTCTGAAACGTATGTCACGAGACGGGCTGGTGGAAATGGACGCCAGCCATCTACCCCATCTGACACCTTCCGGGCACGAAGCGGCCCGTTCGCTGATGCGCCGTCACATGCTGGCTGAATGGATGCTATCGCACCTTTTATCCTGGTCCAAGACCCATGAAGAAGCCCACCGGTTCGAGCATGCCATATCCCCCGAGCTTGAGGAAGCTCTCATCCGTGAGTTGAAATCTCCGGCTCTCTGCCCGCATGGCAACCCACTGCCGGGTCATGAAGACGTGGTCGCCGAATGGGTCCCGCTGCACAAAATCGAAGCCGGTCACCGGGGGATTATCCGCCGGATCCACGAACTGGCGGAAGATACACCACATGTACTGGCTTTCCTTGAAGAAAAAAAGGTGCTCCCCGGAAATCCTATGCAAGTAATAGAGAACCTGCCATTCAACCAGACTGTGACGGTGGAAGTGGCTTCCAAAACTTTCGCCATCGGGTACGCCATGGCACGGTATATCTTCCTTGAACTTGTGTAAGGTTAAACCGGCAGTATCTTTCGCGGCATGTGTCCGGTACAATACAAATTGATAGGTTTTGACTGCTTGAAACCATTACGCTTGAGGACGATTGCCCTATGGAAAGTCTGGATAAGCTCAGGTTTTATGAATTAACCCTGCAGGAACGCGGTGAATTCCTGCGAAATGAAACCGGTTTGACGGAAGGGGAGATCGACTCCCTGACCGGTCTTTCTGGCCTCACACCCGCCGCGGCTGACAAAATGGTTGAGAACGCGGTGGGAGTATTTGGCCTGCCAATTGGTATCGCGCAGAATTTCATTATCAATGGCCGCAAAGTCTGGGTGCCGATGGCGATTGAAGAACCGTCGGTTATCGCCGGCGCGTCCTTCATGGCACGGCTGGCCCGCAGCGGCGGCGGTTTCTTCGCATCTTCTGACGAGCCGTGTATGATCGGCCAGATGCAGATCCTCGACACAAAAGACCCGGTAAAAGCCCGTGCAAAATTACTGGAACACGGGGCGGAACTGTTGGCCGAAGCCTCGAAAATTGATCCTGTACTGGCAGACCTGGGAGGCGGTCCCTGTGAGTTGGATGTCCGCCTGATAGAAACCAGCCCCATCGGTCCGTTCCTGGTGCTGCATATCATGTTGGATGTGCGTGACGCGATGGGCGCGAATGCCATCAATACAGCCTGCGAGCGGCTGGCTCCGCGGGTGGAAGCCATTACAGGCGGACGGGTTCATCTCAAGATCCTGTCCAACCTGGCTGACCGGCGGCTGGCCAGGGCCCGGGTTTCCATCCCTGTGGACGAACTGGCATTTGACGACTTCAGCGGCGAACAGGTTCGTGATGGCATCATTGAAGCCTGGGCGTTTGCCGCGGCTGACCCATATCGCGCGGCAACGCATAACAAAGGTATTATGAATGGTGTTGACGCGGTGGTTATCGCTACAGGAAATGACTGGCGTGCTGTGGAAGCCGGAGCGCATGCTTATGCCGCCCGCGGTGGGACGTATACCAGCCTTTCCATCTGGAGCCCGGATTCCGACGGTAACCTGGTTGGCTCGCTGGAAATGCCGATGGCAGTCGGGATCATAGGCGGGGCGACCCGCGTGCATCCCGGCGCGAAGACAGCCGTCAAGTTGATGGGTGTCCAGACCGCCCGCGAATTGGCTGAGATCGTCGTTTCGGTGGGGCTTGCACAGAACATGGCCGCCCTGCGCGCGTTGGCCACAGAAGGTATTCAACGTGGACACATGACGCTGCATGCCCGCCAGGTAGCTGTAGCTGCCGGCGCGGAAGGCGCGCTGATCGACACGGTAGCTGACCGGTTGGTACAGGAAAAGAACGTCCGCATTGATCGCGCACAGGAGATTCTAAAGGAACTTAAAAAGTGAACATCATCCGGTGGCTGAGCCCGTCGGAGCTCCGGTGGCTGAGCCTGTCGAAGCCCGGTGGCTGAGCCTGTCGAAGCCCGGTGGCT